>JAJPYU010000081.1 GCA_021204765.1 Clostridiales bacterium | reverse complement strand
GATACTATGTACTGACATTCTCGGTGTCAAATAATGAGATAATCATAAATCCCTGATCTGACGGCGGGATAACAAACAGAGTTTGCGGAGGAAAACACGGATGATAAAAAAAAGGATCATTATTTTCATGCTGGCGGCGGCTGTGGCCGGTACCTGTGTGCTGACTGGCTGTACTTCTGAGGCGCAGGAGACCAGGCAGGAGTACAAGGAGCAGGGCATAGCCCAGATGGAGGAGGGAGACTACGCCGGGGCTGTTGAGAGCTTCCAGGCCGCTCTGGACACCTCCGTGGGCACAGTCCGGGCTGAGGAGATAGATATCAGCTACTACAAGGGCATGGCGCTCTACAAGTCGGGAGATACGGACGGAGCCATAGACGTCTTTTCCGCCCTCATCGATTTCGATGATGAGAACTGGGAGGCTTATTATCTGCGGGGCAGCGTCTATCTGGCTTGCGATAAGGAGGACGAGGCTCTGGCGGATTATGAGGCGGCCCTGGAGCTGAACCCGGATGATGCCCAGATGTGCATCAATATTTACAATAATATGAATGACGCCGGTCTGGGTGACGAGGGTCAGGCGTATCTGGATGTGGTGCTGGCCATGACGCCAAAGGAGGGCGCGGACTATTATTATCTGGGCGAGGCCTACTATCTCTCCGGTGATATGGGCAATGCCAAGACGGAACTGATCTCCGCTGTGGCAGATGAATATTATGAGGCTCTGCTCCTTCTGGGAAATATTTACTATGACGAGGGGAATGACCAGTCAGCCCTCCAGGCCTTTGAGACCTATATAGAGAACTGCCCGGATGACTCCGATGCCCTGATAAGGATGGGAGAGGTGGCAATGGAAGATGGGGATTATGAGAAAGCCCTCAATTATTTTGCTTCTGCCGTGAAAATAATGGGGGATGACGCCTCGGCTGACCTGTTGAAAGATATGATAGCGGCCTACGAGTATATGGGGGATTTCCAGGATGCCTATGATACGGCCACGGAATTCCTGAAAAAATATTCGGACGCCGATGTGGAGAGGGAGTATGAATTCCTGGAGACCAGAGTTGCATCCGCGGAGGAGACTTACGATGCCGGGGATGACTCGGAAGATACTGATGATGCCGGGGATGAGAGTGCGGAGGATGCGGCTGAGGATTCCGAGGATGCGGGCTCCGGCACGGAAGACAGCGGCGACACAACAGAAGACAGCACAGAGGATGGTGAAGCAGAATAACAGGAAAATGAGGACATGTCGCATGCCGGCTGTTTATGAGAAGTATGCAGAATGGCAGCACTGATGAGGTGATTTATGATAGAAAATAAGGAAGTCGAAGAAAAAGTAATACTGGTAGCCGTAAGCGAGCGGGACGGTGACGACACCGACGCCTCCCTGGCGGAGCTGGCAGACCTGGCGAATACTGCCGGTGCGGAAGTGGTGGGCACCCTGGTGCAGAATCTGCCCCGGCCAAACCCCGCCACCTATGTGGGAAGCGGAAAGGTGGAAGAGATAAAGGATCTGATATGGGAGACTGAGGCCACGGGGATCATCTGCGATGACGAGCTTAAACCCTCTCAGATGAAAAACCTGACTGATGCGCTTGACACCAAGGTCATGGACAGGACACTGCTGATACTGGATATATTCGCGGCCAGGGCGGCCACTGCTGAGGGCAAGCTGCAGGTGGAGTTAGCCCAGCTCAAATACAGCCTGACCCGCCTGACAGGCTTTGGCTCATCCATGTCCCGCCTGGGCGGAGGTATAGGCACCAGGGGACCCGGCGAGAAGAAGCTGGAGATCGACCGCCGTGTGATCAGGGACAGGGTGGCCCATTTAAATGAGGAGTTGAAAGACGTGGAGAGGCATCGGGATATCACCCGCAGCCGTCGGGCCAAGACTCACACGAAAGTGGCGGCCATAGTGGGATATACGAACTCTGGGAAGTCAACTCTCCTTAATACCCTGACTGACGCCGGGGTGCTGGAGGAGGATAAGCTCTTCGCGACTCTCGACCCGACTACCCGTATGCTCATGCTGCCCGGAGACCAGCAGGTGCTCTTAACCGACACCGTGGGATTTATCAGGAAGCTCCCCCATCAGCTGGTCAACGCCTTTAAGAGTACACTGGAAGAGGCAAAGTACGCTGATATCATCATAAATGTGGCTGATGCCTCGAATCCTCTCTGGGATGTCCAGATGCAGGTGGTTTATCAGACATTGGAGGAGCTGGGTGCCGCGGACAAGCCCACCATCACCCTCTTTAATAAATGTGACAAGCTGACCGGGGACGAGGTCTTTTCTGATTTCCGCGCGGATAAGGTGCTGCGGATCTCCGCAAAGACCGGCATGGGGCTGGATGAATTTAAGGAGATCCTCTCCGAGATGCTCCGGGCCGGGAAAGTATTCATACAGAAGACCTACCCCTACGATAAGGCCGGGGATATACAGCGTATCCGCAAGTATGGGGAGCTGCTGACGGAGGAGTACAGAGAGGATGGGATATATGTCGAAGCCTGGGTACCGGCAGAAGCGGCAGGGACATTATGACAGGGAATTTGGGGATGGTTCACTTTTTCTTCACGCATCGGCGGAGAAGTGTTGTTATTTTTCACTCCCGCACCAGGCACTTTGCTGCTGGTGTGGGAAGAATGAGCATGTTGTGCCAACGCATGGGTGCCAAGTGAAGCGGCAGGAGGAATGTGAAAGGTGAGAAAAACTGAGGATATAGAGTTGGGTAAAAGAGATGCGTTTATTCCTGAAGAGCTTCTGGATCACATTGAGCAGATAGCGGAGAGTGTACATAGTGCCTGGTCTATTGGCAGGATGGCTGAGGGCTGGATTTACGGTGAGACCAGAGATCAGGAGAAAAAGACGGATTCCCGCCTGGTGCCTTACGAGGAGTTGCCTGAGAGTGAGAAAGACTACGACAGGAATACAGCCATGGCGGTGTTGAGGGCTGTTGTTGAGTTGGGATATGTGATAAAGATGGAGGTGACGATATGGGAATGCTTGTGAATCCTGGAACCAATTCCTTTGAGAGCATACTGAAGAAAACATATGTCGATAAGACAGGACTTGTTGATTTTGTCAACAGCACGATTGGTTCTTCTAATCGGATGACTTGCTTTTCCCGCCCGCGCCGTTTCGGGAAGTCGTTCGCGGCAAAGATGCTCTGCGCCTATTACAGCAGGGGTTATGATTCGCACGATCTGTTTGAGGGGCTTGAGATCTCCAGGCTTGATTCCTTTGAGACATATATGAACAAGTTTGACGTGATCTACATAGATATCACGATGTTTATATCGCTGACAAGGGAAGCAAAAAAGGTGGTGCCGAGGATTGAAAAAGAAGTGATTGCGGAGCTGAAGGAGGCATACCCGGATACCATCCCGGAGGACACGGCGGAGCTTATGGCTGCGCTCATCACCGTAAACAAAAAATATGGAAACCAATTCTTTTTCATCATTGATGAGTGGGATGCGCTTTTCCGAGAGGCAAAAGACGATGATGCGGTTCAGAAAGAATACGTGCAGCTCCTCAGGGGACTCTTCAAGAGCGGCCCGGCCACGGACGCGTCCATCGCAGGGGCTTACATGACCGGCATTCTCCCCATAAAAAAATACGGAACGCAGTCCGCTTTGACGGACTTTCGGGAGTACACTTTTGACAGGCCGATCGAGCTGGCAAAATATGTAGGCTTTACAGAGGACGAGGTGCGTTCTCTCTGTGAGGAGTCCGCTCTGGATTTTGAGGATCTGGAAAAATGGTACGATGGCTATTCGTTCAGCCGGGTGTCCCATGTGTACAATCCGAACTCCGTCATGCAGGCGGTAGAATCAGAGGAACTCGGCAGCTACTGGACGAGGACTGAGACATACGAGTCTCTTAAAATATATATCAGCATGAATTTTGACGGCTTAAAGGATGCGGTCGTGGAGATGCTCGGCGGTATGAGTGTCTTCGTCGACGTCACTTCCTTTGCAAACGATTTCACCACTTTTCGCGACAGGAATGATGTGCTGACGCTGCTGATCCACCTGGGCTATCTGTCCTATGACTCGAGGACCGAAAAGGCGCGCATCCCAAATCTTGAGATATCGAGGGAGTTTATACGTGCCGTAAGGGGTGCGGGATGGTCAGAGGTCACGAGGTCGTTGGAGGATTCCGAGCGATTGATCGAGGCCACCGTCGCCGGGGATGCGGACGCGGTTGCCGAGGCTCTGGACATCTCCCACGAGACCTATTCCTCCATTATGAAATATAATGATGAGAACTGCCTTGCCTGTGCGATCCACCTCGCCTACTACACGGCGAGAAATTACTACAAGGTCATCCAGGAGTTCCCCGCCGGAAAGGGCTTTGCAGACATGGTGTTTTTGCCTCGCAGGGACACGGACAAGCCCGCATTGGTCGTCGAGTTGAAATACGACCAGTCGGCGGATACCGCCATAAACCAGATAAAGGAGAAACGCTACGCTGGTGCGCTGTCGGATTACAAGGGCGAGATCTTGCTTGTTGGTGTCAGTTATGACAGGGAGAACAAAAGGCATGCCTGCGTGATCGAAAAATATCGGACAGCTTTCTGAAAAAGGGAATTTTGTTTCCGGGTGTGGTGGGGTATAATATCCTTGTGTGGGCGAGGAGGTGTGACAGCCGATTTGCATGACCACATGAAAGAAAATATGTACCTTGACAATAGAATATTTTGAGGGTACTTGTAAGGTGAGCAGATTCTGACGGAAAAAGGGAAATGACCCTCGGAGGCCTTGATTTCAGGGGCTTTCAGAGGGGTACTGCAGAAATCAGTGGAGCCCGATTAGGGCATTCTGATTTTTCGGGTGTAGAAATTTTTAACGTAGATTGTCTGTATTTTCCGTAATTTTCACTATAATAGATGCCACAGGCCGCATGGGGTGGGCGGCTGCAACTTTCGTTATTTTTACCATAGATTTTTTGGAGATGCGTGACAGCCGGAAAATTTCGGCTCCTTATATTGCAAATCGAGGAGGTCGGTTGTATTATAATTTACAGCGGTTTTGAGAGAGATAATTGAACCAGGATTTTCTTTTTTTATTTTTTGGGGATACGGTTGGGTAATCCGCATGCGATCCGCAAATATTCAAGAAAGCGAGGATTAGTTATCGATGGCAAAGCCGAAGAAGTATGGAAGCGAGGACCATCCGGAGCTGACAGTACCATTGATCAATCATATTTTTGGTACTGATTACAGCAAGGATGAGGAGATTGTCCTGCTGAACACCGATGAGCATGCCTCACCTGATGATCCCAATGGGAAGAAATGCACCATGGATTCATTCATGCGTATTCGGGGTGTCCCATACCACCTTGAGTGCCAGTCTGAAAGGGATGGTGACATGGTGGTCAGGATGGTACAGTATGACATTCGGGCTGCATTTAAGACTGGCACGAAGGATGCCGGGAAGCATGAATTTACAATGCAGATTCCAGAGTCGGCTGTGTTGTACTTGAGGAGCACCGTGAGCACACCAGACAGGATGAAGGTGATGATTATCTTGCCTGGAGGGGAAGACGTTAGAGCTTTCTATTATATGCCGGTGGTGAAGCTGGCGGATATATCTGTGGAGGATATTTTCAGGGAGGGATTATATTTTTTGATACCATTCCAGATATTTCTCTTTGAGAAGGGGCTGGAAGATTGCCAGAAGAATCCTGAGAAGCTGGAAGCGTTGGTCGGTCATTTTGAAAATATATTTTCGAGGATGGACAGGGATCGTGAGTCTGGGAAGATTTCGGCTGACGCAGTGCGGAGCATAGTGGAGTTTACACAGAAAGTGGTAGAGAGCCTTGCGAGGAATGAAGACAAGGTCGTAGAAAGGATGGATGAGATTATGGGAGGACAGAGCATATCATATCCGACGAAAGTCATCAGGGAAGATGAGCGTGCGTTGGGCATACAGGCAGTTGTAAGGATGTCCAGGAGATATGGGGCTGACATAGAAGAATGCGTTAGTGAGGTGATGTCTACGTATACGATTAGTCATGCTTCAGCCATGAAAGAGGTAATAAAATACTGGGGAAATCCTGAAGTATAGGAATGTAGAAATGCAACAAGAAGCCCGCTGAGGACATTGATACACGCTGCCGCCGGTAATGTCAGGGTGATGCCTGCAGTAGAAATCAGAGAAGCCCCGCAAACAGTGAATACTGTTTGCGGGGCTTTTACTGTGTCCGGAGAAAATTTCCCCCCTTAAAGGTGAAGTTTTTGTCTGTTAAAATAAAAATATAGGGCACGGACAACATACTGCGGGGTAGATGGCCGCAACCGAAAAAATAAGGAAGGTACGAAATAAAGCAGGAACTTATTGATATGATTGAGAAATGGATGTGACTTGAGAGGAAGACGGAGAAGCAAAGACAGAAGGGAGACGTATATGATATTGCTGCTGGGAGACAGGTATGGTTATCGTCCCGGCGCAGATGTTATCCGGAACGCTCTTATCAGGCAGATCAGGACTTCCGTTGAAAATGATGATGAGGCAATCCGTGAGGCTGATGAGCTGCTGGGAAATGATTCCGATATCAGTATTACAGAGCTTGAGATCAGGTATGGTGCTTTTTGTGAAAAACATGGCGGGAAGGTCTTATTTTGCCTTCGCAATACGGATGGTGAAAATATTCCGGATGTTTATAAGGAGAAAGATAAAAAATCCCGGGAAAAACTCTCTGATCTCAAAACATACATTAAAGACCACTCCGTAGAACGCTGCAAAAATGATTCGGAGCATTTCCTGCGGATGGAGTATAAGCCAATATACAAAGACACAGATACGAAACATTGTTATAATAACAGTGTTTCTGCGCTGGAAGATTTTGTCTCTGAAATGCAGTCCGGAAAAATTTATTTTTCCCTTGCATACGCAGTCCGGCTGTGATATAATGCTATTCGCTGAGGCGCTTCAGACGATGATTTAAGGCGACCTGATACAGCTTCATAAATGTGCAGGAATGGCGGAAATGGCAGACGCGCACGGTTCAGGTCCGTGTGAGCATTGCGCTCATGAGGGTTCAAGTCCCTTTTCCTGCATTAAAAGTCTCGGATAATGAACATGCTGAGCCGTGCTTGCACGAGCGAGAGCATGGTCATTAGACGAGCTAGCCTACATGAGCAAGTAGGGCGGCAGCCCGGATTGCGAATGCAGGCGGCGATTGCGGGAGTGCTAAGCACGGAGCAATCGGCTTTTAATATATATATGCTTTATCTGCGGAAGTGTCGGAACTGGCAGACGAGCAAGACTAAGGATCTTGTGGTGGTCACACCGTGTGGGTTCAAGTCCCATCTTCCGCATTTAATAAATGCCAAAACCCTTGAGATTTTTTCAAGGGTTTTCGTTATCTCCGGAACAAAAGAAGGCAATTAGGGGGCAAAAGTCCAAAGAGAAAATATTTTTTAAAGAGGAAATCTTATTTTTATCCGGAATATATATTACAGAAGACTTTTGCGGCGGCTTGTGGATTTATGACAGGAAAATGCCGCCGCATTTTTGTGAGGAGGATGTATATCATGACTATCCGTGAGGAAATGGAGGCGAGGGAGCGGGAGAATTTAAGTCCGTACGCTTCTTTAAGTGAGAATTCGCTGGGGCGGGACGTGTGGGAGCCCCAATGTGACATACGCCCGGTGTACCAGAGGGACAGGGACAGGATACTCCACAGCAAGGCTTTCAGGAGACTGAAGGATAAGACACAGGTATTTTTGTCCCCTAAGGGAGACCATTACCGGACGCGCCTTACCCATGTGCTGGAGGTAGCCCAGAATGCCAGGACTATCGCCAGGGCCCTGCGCCTCAATGAGGATCTGACCGAGGCCATCGCCCTGGGTCATGACCTGGGGCACACTCCTTTCGGCCATGCAGGTGAGAGGCTTTTAAACGAGCTGATGCCCGGAGGCTTTGAGCACAATGTCCAGAGTGTCCGCATAGTGGAGAGGCTGGAGAAGGGAAAGGGCTTAAATCTCACAAAGGAGGTCCGGGACGGGATGCTCAATCACCGTGAGAGCGGCCATCCCTCTACTTTGGAGGGCAAGGTGGTGAGGCTCTCGGATCGTTTCGCTTATGTGAACTCGGATATTGATGATGCCATCAGGGCTCACGTTATGACCGAGGAGGATATTCCCACGGAGCTCCGGGAGATCCTGGGATTTTCCGTGAGAGACAGGCTGAACACCCTGATCCATGACACCATTATAAACAGCATGGGAAAGGACGATATCTGCATGTCTTCTGAGGTTGCCGGGGCCATGGCCGGGCTCAGGAAGTTCATGTTCGCCCATGTTTACACAAATCCGGTGGCCAAGGGAGAGGAGAACCGGGCGAAGGAGCTTCTTGCGTGTCTCTTTGAGTATTACATGGATCACGTGGAAGAGATTTCCCACACGAATCTGGACATGTATCGTGCAGGAGAGGCGAAAGAAAGAGTGATCTGCGATTATATAGCCGGGATGACAGATCAGTACGCCGTGGCCCGGTTTAAGGAGATATATGTACCGAAACAGTGGAGCGATATGGGGGATTAACTCAGCATCCGCGCCATGCCTGCATGGCAGTGGATGCATGAGTTCAAGACCCTAACGGATCCGGGGAAGAAGCGGGGGCGCCGGACGTCCGGTGGACGTCCGTTTAGCGCGGACCGAAGCAGAGCGAAGAAAGGGACCCAGTGGATTCCGAGGGCACGATGTCCGTATATCGCGATCAAGTAAAGAGGAGAAACAAATGCCTTACTACCCAGACGAGCTTATCGAGGAGGTCCGCTCCGCCAACGACATAGTGGATGTGATCGGCTCCTATGTCAGTTTGAAGAAAAAGGGCAGTTCATATTTCGGGCTCTGCCCTTTCCACAATGAGAAGACGCCCTCCTTTTCCGTCTCCCAGGGGAAGCAGATGTACTACTGCTTCGGCTGCGGAGCCGGGGGAAATGTGCTGACATTTCTCATGCAGTATGAGAATCTGACTTTCCGGGAGGCAATGGAGAGCCTGGCTGACAGAGCGGGCATCACCCTGCCGAAGCAGGAGATGAGCGCTGCCCAGCGCCGGGCTGCAGACCGCCGGGCAAAGCTCCTTGAGATAAATAAAGAGGCCGGGAAATATTATTACGTCAGGCTCCGTTCTCCCCAGGGAGCCCATGCACTGGAATATTTTAAAAAGCGGGAACTGACTCCGGAGACCATGCAGCGTTTTGGATTGGGATATTCGGGGAAATACAGCAACGAGCTGTATAATTATTTAAAGCAGAAGGGATACAGCGACGATCTCTTAAAGGACAGCGGCCTTATCATTTTCGATGAGAAACGGGGCGGATGCGACCGCTTCTGGAACCGGGCCATGTTCCCCATAATGGATGCGGGCAGCCGGGTAATAGGCTTTGGCGGCCGGGTCATGGGAGAGGGTGAGCCGAAATATTTAAACTCTCCTGAGACGAGCATCTTCGACAAGAGCCGGAATCTCTACGGACTGAATTTTGCCCGGGCTTCGAAGCGGCAGGGGCTGCTGCTCTGCGAGGGATACATGGATGTCATCGCCCTGCACCAGGCGGGCTTTGACAATGCCGTGGCATCTCTGGGAACCTCGTTTACCTCGGGCCATGCGAACCTGATGAAGCGATACGCAGAGGAAGTCTACCTGACCTTTGACAGTGATGAAGCGGGTATCAGGGCAGCCCTCAGAGCTATCCCCATTTTAAGGGAGGCGGGTCTGTCCGCAAAGGTCATAGACATGAATCCCCATAAGGACCCGGATGAGTTTATCAAGGCTCTTGGTGCCGATGCCTATGAAGAGAGGATAGCCCGGGCTGAGAACAGCTTCATGTTCGAGGTGCGTATGCTTGAGCGGGGATATGATATGAAGGACCCGGAGAGTAAGACGGCCTTTTTCCGGGAAGTGAGCCGTAAGCTGCTGATATTTACCGAGAGACTGGAGCGGGAGAATTATATTGAGGCCGTGGCGGAAAAGTATAATATCGGCTTTGAGCAGTTAAAATCCATGGTAGCCTCTGAGAGCAGCCGTGGCGGCATAGTGACGCCGAGACGGCAGTATAAGTCCGGATTCAACCGGGAACAGAAGAGGGAGGATGGGATCAGGACATCTCAGCGCCTGCTGCTGACCTGGATGGCGGAGGATAAGGAGCTGTTTCACACCGTGAGCCGATATATCGGCCCGGAGGATTTCACTGAGGAGCTTATGCACCGGGTGGCGGCGATACTCTATGAGCAGGAAAATGCCGGGGAGGCCAATCCTGCCGGGATCATCAGCATGTTCGAGGACGAACAGCAGCAGCGGGAGGTGGCGGCCATGTTTAACGCCGCAATAAAGCCCACTGAGGATGTCCGTGAACAGGAAAAGGCATTAAATGATACCGTCAGGCGGGTGAAGCAGGCAGGAATCGAGGCCAGACAGAAGAGCCTGGAACCCACGGACATAGCGGGGCTGCAGCGGCTCATTGAGGACAGGAAGATACTGAATAAGATACACATCACGCTCTCATAAGGGAGTGTTCGCAAGCATCCGTTACAATCCTATTTGATTTGGTATTATCATGACGTTAAAGAAAGGAAAAGAAAATGGCTGAGAATAAGACAGTAAAAGAACAGGAAAATAAGGACAGTCTGCAGGACAAAGAGGAAATGCTCAAGAAGAAGCTCCCGGAGCTTTTGGAGCTGGCAAAGAAGAAAAAGAATGTGCTGGACTATCAGGAGGTCAGCGACTTTTTCAGGGACATGAATATGAACCCCGACGAGATCGAACATATCATGGACTATCTGGAAGCCAATCGCGTGGATGTTCTGCGGATGTCAGCGGATGACGACGAAATACTCATCGACGACGAAGAAGCCGAGGCTGAGGCGGAGATAGAGGTGGAGAAGATCGACTTGTCTGTTCCGGACGGGGTGAGCCTGGAGGATCCGGTAAGAATGTATCTCAAGGAGATCGGCAAAGTGCCGCTGCTCACTGCCGAGGAGGAAGTGATCCTGGCCAAGGCCATGGAGGCCGGAAATGAGGCACAGGAGAAGCTGGATGAACTAAACGCAAAGCTGGCAGGAGAGCCTGACTCAGAGAAGGACGCTGATGAGATTGGGGAAGTAGATGAACAGGGCTCCGGGGATGATAAGGCTGCTCCCCTTACGGAGGAAGAAAGAGCCGGGATAGAGGCGGAGATCAGGGAATTGCAGAAGACCGTAAATGCCGGAGCGGATGCCAAAAAGCGACTGGCTGAGGCTAACCTCCGCCTGGTGGTCAGCATAGCCAAGAGATATGTGGGCAGGGGAATGCTTTTCCTGGATCTGATCCAGGAGGGAAACCTGGGACTTATAAAGGCTGTTGAGAAGTTCGATTACAATAAGGGATATAAGTTCTCCACCTATGCTACCTGGTGGATACGCCAGGCCATCACCCGCGCCATCGCCGACCAGGCCAGGACTATACGTATCCCGGTGCACATGGTGGAGACCATCAACAAGCTGATCCGCGTTTCCAGGCAGCTCCTCCAGGAGCTGGGACGTGAGCCGACGCCGGAGGAGATAGCCGAGGAGATGAACATGCCGGTGGAGAGAGTGCGGGAGATTCTTAAGATTTCCCAGGAGCCCGTCTCCTTGGAGACCCCCATAGGCGAGGAGGAGGACAGCCATTTAGGGGACTTCATCCAGGATGAGAACGTGCCGGTGCCTGCGGACGCGGCGGCATTTACCCTGCTTAAAGAGCAGCTGGTGGAGGTCCTGGGGACGCTTACCGAGAGAGAGCAGAAGGTGCTGCGCCTGAGATTTGGCCTGGATGACGGCAGAGCCCGCACCCTTGAGGAGGTAGGCAGGGAGTTTAACGTCACCCGTGAGCGCATACGCCAGATCGAGGCCAAGGCGCTGCGGAAGCTCAGGCATCCCAGCAGAAGCAGGAAGCTGAAGGACTACTTAGACTAAGGGAGGATGATATGAGTGTCAGGCTGTCTGCCAGATTAACTGCCCTGGCAGAGATGGTAACCCGAGGCAACCGCCTGGCTGATGTGGGATGCGACCATGGGTATCTGCCTATATGGTTGTGTCTGGAAGACCGGATTCCCTCCGCTATCGCCATGGACGTGAAGCCGGGGCCGCTCTCGAGAGCGGAGGGGCATATCACCGAATTCGATCTCACGGACCGCATTGAGACCCGTCTTTCCGACGGACTGGAAAATCTGGGCGAGGACGAGGCTGACACCATCCTCATCGCGGGCATGGGCGGGATGCTTATGCGGCGGATACTCACGGACAGGGCCATACCGGAGAGTGTCACGGAGCTGGTCCTCCAGCCCCAGTCGGACGTGGCTGAGGTCCGGCGCTGCGTCAGAGAAATCGGATTCCATATAGTAGACGAGGACATGGTGTACGAGGACGGGAAATACTACCCGATGATGCGCTGCACAAGAGGACTCTCGCCGGAATACAGCGAGCTGGAGGATGAATTCGGGCCGGTGCTGCTCGCGAAGAAACATCCTGTCCTCCGTCAATACCTCGGCTATCAATTGACCCTTACCGAAGGGATACTCTCAAAGCTTGACGCTCAATCACAGCGTTATACAGAAATAGAACACAAGCTTCTGTCAATAAACCTGGCGGTGTCCGAACTACACATTGATAGCCCAAGAAGACAAGCAGCTTGCTGCGCAGTCTGATTGGATGCTATCAAGCGTCCGTAGGTGAAAAGGTTGATTTCACAAAACATTTGACAGTTTTGTGAAATCCCCCTACCTTTTTTTGAGAGGACACCTCACCTAAATGCATTGCAAAGGAGGAGCCATTTATGATAACCCTTAATATTAACGGAGAGGACCACGAGTATCCCGAAAATACTCCCTTCCTGGAGATTGCCCGACGATATCAGCCGGAGTATCCGGATGATATCGTCCTTATAAGATTCGACAACATATTGTGCGAGCTGCACAAGAGGGTCATCCGTCCCGGAAGCATCCAGTTCGTGACCACGGCCGACAAGCCCGGACGGGACACCTACCGCCGCACCGTCACCCTCCTCATGGAGGCTGCCGCCAGCGAGCTCTTTACGGAGGACCGCATCATTGTCCAGCATTCCCTGGGCCAGGGGTATTACTGTGAGTTCAGGAAGGGCGGCGACATCTATGTCCCTGCCGACCAGGAGCGCCTCGGGGCACTTAAGGCCCGCATGCAGGAGCTGGCTGCCGCCGACCTCCCTATTTCCAAGCATAATGTGAAGAAGCAGCAGGCCATAGATTATTTTAAGGAGATGCATCGGGAGGACAAGGTGAAGATATTCCGCTATCGCCGCAGTTCCCGGGTGAATCTCTATGAAGTGGACGGCTACCAGGATTATTACTACGGATACATGGCACCTTCCACCGGCTACTGCAGATATTTCGACCTGATCCCCTACCAGGAGGGTTTCATGCTCATGTTCCCGGATAAGGATACCCACAAGGTGGCGGACTTCTCGCCGTCGGACAAGCTTTTCGCCACCATGGACGAGGCGGCGACCTGGGGTGAGAGCATGGGTGTGAGGACTATAGGTGACCTGGATGACTGTATCGCCGAGGGCTGGATACAGGATCTGATACTGGTTCACGAGTCCTATATGGAGCAGAAGATAGGGGAGATAGCGGCCACGATCTCCGCGGATCCCAGAAAGAAAGTGGTGCTCATCGCCGGGCCTTCCTCCTCGGGAAAGACCACTTTCTCCCACAGGCTCTCCATACAGCTGACGGCCCATGGCCTGCGCCCCCATCCCATTTCCCAGGATGATTTCTATGTAAACCGTGAGGATACGCCCAGGGATGAGAATGGGGATTATGATTTCGAGTGCCTTGAGGCGGTGGATATACCCCTGTTCAATCAGTGTATGAATGACCTGCTGGAGGGGAAAGAGGTGACCCTTCCTGTTTATAATTTCAAGACCGGCCACCGGGAGTACCGCAACCGGTCCTTAAAGCTGGGGGAGGACGATGTGCTGGTCATAGAAGGCATACATGGGCTGAATGAGAAGCTCTCCCACCAGATACCGGCGGAGAATAAGTTCAGGATATACATCAGTGCCTTAACCCAGCTTAATATCGATTCCCAGAACAACCTCTCCACCACCGACACCCGGCTCATCCGCCGCATGGTGAGGGATGCCAGGTCCCGGGCAACCACGGCCCAGGAGACCCTGGCTCGCTGGGATTCAGTGCGGCGCGGCGAGGAAAAGAATATTTTCCCTTTCCAGGAGCAGGCGGATGTGATCTTCAATTCGGCCTTGATTTATGAGACGGCTGTGTTAAAATGCTATGCGGAGCCCCTGCTCTTCTCGGTGCCGGAAGACTGCCCGGAGTTTGAGGAGGCCAAGCGGCTCCTTAAGATACTGGAGTATCTGCTCCCGGTGCCCGGGGAAAATATCGGGCACAACTCCATCCTTCGGGAGTTTATGGGAGGAGG
Organism: Clostridiales bacterium; assembly: GCA_021204765.1. Taxonomy (GTDB): domain Bacteria; phylum Bacillota; class Clostridia; order Lachnospirales; family Lachnospiraceae; genus Eubacterium_I. Next base: position 392 of record JAJPYU010000081.1, on the reverse strand, counting down.
GTGTTTTGGCTTATAAAGCGTTGCTGTTCGCAAGGCATAACGTAGTAAAAGGATGGCTGTGTCAAGCTTGCTTGTAAGCAGACATACTTTTACTACGTTAGGCTGTGCAACAGGCAACCTGCACCTCCATGAGTAATCTTAGCTCCGTAAGGAGCGGGAAAGCCTGCGTAAAGCAGGCGGGATTACGAATGGTTGCGCAGGGAGCCGTGCGAACAGCAGATATAAAGTAAATATGGCTATATATGCGAGTAGGACGGGTGATCGCGGCTGCAAGTGAAGAAAGTTACCGTTCAGGCCCGCGCCAGGCACTCCGCTGCTGGCGCGGTGAGAATGAGTAAATTGAGCCAAAGCAGCACCCGCCTCGCCAAAGGCGACTTTAAATGCGGGTGCTG
>JAJPYU010000198.1 GCA_021204765.1 Clostridiales bacterium | reverse complement strand
CAGGATGGCTGCGCTTCTCGATACCGGGAGCGGCATAGGCAGCCTGAAAACATGTGTTGACAGGCTTACAGACAAGCCGGTCATCGTGCTGCTGACCCACGGACATGTGGATCATGCCATGGGCACCGCTGAGTTTGATATGGTGTATATGAACCGCAGGGATGATTATATTTACCTGCCGCACAGCGATTACCGGTTCCGCTGCGCAGGTCTCTCGCTGTGCGACGAGGGAGTTGGCGTTTCCGAGGCTGATCTCATACCGGCTGCAGATGTAAATACTTTCCATAACCTGAAGGAAGGTATGGCCTTTGACTTGGGCGGTGTTCATATTGAGGCTTATGCCTGTCCCGGACATACCCGGGGCTCGATGGTGATGCTGATACCGGAAGAACGGGCCGTGCTGCTGGGGGATGCCTGCAATTATTTCACTTTCATGTATGATACGTATTCCCTCACGATCACAGAATATGAAGAGAGCCTGAAAGCACTGGAACCTAAGATCGCAGGGAGATACGATACTGTTTATCTTTCCCATGGAGACGGGGATGGCCATAAAGGGATCATCGAAGACGTAATCGCTGTCTGCGAGGATATAAAGGCCGGGAATACCGATGATGTGCCCATGGAGTTTAACGGAACCCATGGACTCATAGCAAAGGCTTTAGGACCTGACATGATGAGGGCGGACGGGGGACGCGGAAACGTCGTCTTCAATAAAGACAGGATCTGGTAAAACATCAGGGAACGGATTTTGGGGAACAGGTATGTTTCTATGAAAGAAAATTGATTAGGAGGGGTCGATATGGTCATTGATTTTAAAGAAAACAGCACTGGTCACCGGCGGAGCCGGCGGTATCGGCATGGCCTGTGTGAGAAATCTACTGGAGTCCGGCGCAAAAGTGGCTGTGGCAGACGTGTCGGATCATGCCCTGGCTGCGGCAGAGAAGGAACTGGACGGGCTTGGTGAATATAAGTGTTATAGGCTGGATATCAGCATGGTGGACGATATAGCGCCTGCGGTCCGAAAAATCCGGGAGGATATGGGCGAGATCGAAATACTGGTCCAGACGGCAGGGCTCCTGAAAAGCCAGTCCGGCCTGGGTATGACCGAGGCTGACTGGGATCAGATGATGAACATCAACGCACGCGGGATGTTCTTTGTCATGCAGCAAGTGGTGGAGCAGTCCATGAAAAAGACCGGCGGATCCATCGTGAACTTTGCTTCTATGGCCGGGATCCGCGGGATGAGGGCTTCCATGGCGTCTCCCCATTACAGTGCCAGCAAAGGCGCGGTGGTGGCTATGACCATGCAGGCGGCCACGGAGTGGGCATGCTTCAGGGTACGCTGCAATGCGGTGGCGCCCGGCGGCGTGCTGACGAAAGCCATGGTCGGTATGGAGTTCCCGGACGGCAGCATGGACCCGATCCCGCTGCGGAGACTGTCCCAGCCTGAGGATATTGCTAACGGGGTAGTATTCCTGGCCAGCGACAAGGCGGCGATGATCACCGGGCAGACACTGGTCATTGACGGCGGCAGTTCCATCGTCGGATATTAAAACAATGGATTTTCTGTATTTCGGTGATGGATTGTTATAAAGGTGAAGAGATTTAGACCGTGGAAGTACAAATGAGATTTAAAGAAAGGACAGCGGATGGGATTCTATGGATATTGGAGAGATGAAGATTATAGTTTTAATCGAAAACACTACTGATGGCAGCCTGACATGTGAGCATGGTCTTTCGTTATGGATCGAATGTAACGGACGGACAATCCTGCTGGACTCCGGGCAGAGCGAGGCGTTTTATAAAAATGCCGGCGTACTTGGGATAAGCTTTGACGGCCTGGATGCCTGCGTGCTTTCCCACGGGCATTACGATCACTCCGGTGGTTTTGCGGCACTTTTCCGAAACAATCCGACAGTGAAAGTTTATGCGCAAAGGTCGGCGCTGATTCCCCATTATTCTGCAAAAGGCGGGATGCATGAAATTGGTATCCCGGGGAACGTCCTTGCGTATCATGACCGATTTGAATTGGTGGATTCCGTTAAGGAGATACTTGAGGATGTCTGGCTCATACCCCATGACACTCCGGGCTTGGATCGGATCGGTGAAGAAAAGGGGTTTTATCTCAAAAAAGGGGACGGGTTTGTTCCGGATGATTTTTCCCACGAGCAAAGCCTAGTCTTCGTGACCGGGCATGGCCTGGTGATCTTTAACAGCTGTTCTCACGGTGGAATAGCCAACATCATACGGGAGGCGCGGGATGCCTGCGGAGGGGCGCCTGTATATGCCTATATTGGCGGCCTGCATATGAAGGGCTTGAAATATGGCCTGGAGACCTGTACGTTCTCTGAGGCGGAATTAGACGCACTCTGCGATGTGATCCGGAAGGAAAACATTTGTTATGTCTATACCGGACACTGTACCGGCCGGACGGCGTATGACAAACTGAGACAGCGCCTGGGGGATATCCTTTATTCATTAACGACCGGGCTGCAGTTTACGTAGTGACTGCCTTTTTAAACTTGGAATATTGAGATGCCCCGGATCAGTGTACGGTATTTGGCCATCGTGGCTGTGTTGAGGAAGATCCCGGAAAAGGATTCCTGACTTCCGAACCGCTGAGGTGATTTTTATTGCGGAATGATTTTCCACGCTGGCTGTTAGATGGGGTAAAAATGAAATTTAAAGACAGGAGAAAATGAAATGGATATGATCCATGACGGCAGGATCCTGGTGAGCCAGTACAGGGGCGGGTTCACGA
>JAJPYU010000018.1 GCA_021204765.1 Clostridiales bacterium | reverse complement strand
TGAAATGCAACTGCAGCACCCGCATTTAAAGTCGCCTTCGGCGAGGCGGGTGCTGTTCTGACTGCCTGTGAAACAGGATTTATCAGGAGATACAGCATGAATTTCGGCAGAAACGGCGTGATGCGCCAGATGAAGCGCTTAAAGTCCCGGTCACGTTGGATCGGAAACAAAATAAAGGCCATAGTCCTTATAGTGGTGGTGCTCGTCATTGTCGGGGGAGTCTGCACAGGCTATAACAAAGTCACTGGATGGGTGAATGATATCATCGCTGATGCCCCCGAGTTTAATGTAGTTGACACTGTTCCCACCGGATATATGTCCACTGTCTATGACGTCTATGGGAATACCACCGCCGAGCTGGTGGCCAGCGGAGCCAACCGTATATATGTGACCCTGGATGAGATTCCAATCGACCTCCAGCACGCTTTCGTGGCCATAGAAGACGAACGTTTCTACGAACACAACGGTATAGATATCAAGGGCATAGTACGTGCGGCCGCCACCGGACTGTCCTCAGGCAGTTTGAGCCAGGGTGCCAGCACCATCACCCAGCAGCTTCTTAAAAATAACGTTTTCGACAACTGGACCACGGAGACCGGCATGGACCGTGTCAAGAGGAAGATACAGGAGCAGTATCTGGCTATCCAGCTGGAGAAAAAGGTATCAAAGGACTGGATCATGGAAAATTACCTGAATACTATCAACCTGGGCCAGAATACCCTGGGAGTCCAGACTGCCTCCATGCGCTATTTCGGAAAGGATGTCTCAGAGCTTAATCTCTCTGAGTGCGCAGTCATCGCCGCCATCACCCAGAACCCTTCCAAATATAATCCCATTTCCAATCCTGAGGACAATAACGAGCGGCGCTTAAAAGTCCTTGAAAATATGCTTGATCAGGGATATATCACCGAAGCGGAGTACACTGAGGCAGTGAATGATGATGTTTACTCCCGTATCAATGACGTGAATTCGGAGTACACCAGCGATACCACCAACACCGTCACATCATATTTCGTTGACGCCCTGACGGACCAGGTGCTGGAGGATCTCCAGTCGGAGCTGGGTTACACAGAGTCGCAGGCCTACAACGCCCTCTACAGCGGCGGCCTGCAGATCTACTCCACCCAGGATCCCACCATCCAGGCCTACTGTGATGATGCGGTAAATGATGAGTCTCTCTATGGGAGTACCCAGGTCTCTTTCCTCTATTCCCTGTCACTGCAGGAGGATGATGACACGGTAGATTATTTCAGCGAGTCCACCATGCTGGTCTGGCTGAAGGCAAATAAGAACAAGTCAAACCTGGAATATTCTGACCAGGAGTCAGCCCAGGAGGCCATAGACGAGTACAGGGAATATGTTCTCTCCGTGGACGGAGGGACTATTATAAATGAAAGCGTCACTTTCACCCTGGAGCCACAGACCTCCATGGTCGTAATAGACCAGAGCAATGGCCAGGTAAAGGCACTTACGGGCGGGCGCGGGGATAAGTCGGCCTCAAAGACTTTAAACCGCGCTTCCGGCACCACCATGCAGCCGGGATCCACATTTAAGATAATCACCACCTACGCCCCGGCACTGGACCGCGGCATAGTAACACTTGCCTCCGCACTGGTGGACGAGAAGATCACTTACGCAAATGGGAAGGTCATAAAGAATTCCGGCGGCGGTTACGGCGGCCTTACCACTATCAGGGACGCCATAAAGAGATCCGTGAACGTCATTGCCATAAAGACCAGCCGTGAGGTGGGCCTGGAGGAGTGCTATCAGTCGGCACTGGATTTCGGCATCACCACCCTGACTGAGGATGATATAGTGGAGGCCCTGCCCCTCGGCGGCATCACCGACGGCGTCACGAATCTGGAGATGACGGCGGCCTATGCGGCCATCGCCAACGGCGGTGTGTATAATGAGCCCATCTATTATACGAAGATCACCGATATAGACGGCAATGTCCTCATTGACAGGACAGCCGCTTCCCACCGGGTCATACAGGAGACCACGGCCTGGCTGCTGACCTCAGCCATGGAGGACGTGGTGAAATCCGGAACCGGCACCCGCTGCAGTTTCGATGGCATGAGCATAGCCGGGAAGACCGGTACCACCTCATCCAACCGGGCCTCCTGGTTCATAGGCTACACCCCCTACTACACCTGCGGTATCTGGGGAGGGTATGATGACAATTCCGAGCTCTCTGAGACGAACTTTACCAAATATATATGGAAAGAAGCCATGCAGAATATCCACGAAGGCCTGGACGATCCGGGCTTTCCTGAGCCAGACGGCATAGTAAAGAAGACTGTCTGCGCCAGCAGCGGGCTGCTTCCCAGCAGTACCTGCACTTCCCTCCGCACTGAGTATTTCTCCGCGGATACTGTACCCACGCAGGTCTGCTCCGGCCACAAGGTCGTGAAGGAAGAGGAGGAAGAGGAGGAGACTTCCGGAGAGGAGCCTTCCGAAAATAATGAGGGGAGTACCGGAAATGTCGGCGGAGAAGAGCCGGCGGCCACTCCCGCTGACACAGGCAGCGATGAAGCGGGAGCTTCCGGATCCGGAGACACTTCCGAGGCACCGGCAGAGGAGAGTGAGTAAACTTATTTTCAGAATATTTCAGTGCAATCACAGAATTGTATGTAAGAAACAAATATTTTCAGAAACAGTATTTCGGACAGGATATCCTGTAAGATTACAGGATTTTATCAGTAATGCACAAAACATCCGTTCCGAAAAATGAGCGTGAAATAGCCCTCTTACAATGTGGTTTTTTGTTGATAATGTTAATAACTTTG
>JAJPYU010000175.1 GCA_021204765.1 Clostridiales bacterium | reverse complement strand
CCCTGCGAGTCGGTGATCCTGCCGTCGTCGAGGACCTGCAGCAGGATGTTGAACACGTCGGGATGGGCCTTCTCTATCTCGTCGAAGAGCACGACCGAGAACGGGTTGCGGCGCACCTTCTCCGAGAGCTGGCCGCCGTCCTCGTGGCCGACGTAGCCCGGGGGCGAGCCTATCATCTTCGAGACGCTGTGCTTTTCCATGTACTCGGACATGTCGACCCTTATCATCGCATCCTCGTTGCCGAACACCGCCTCCGCGAGGGCTTTCGAGACCTCTGTCTTGCCGACGCCGGTCGGCCCCAAAAACAGGAATGAGCCTATCGGCCTCTTCGGGTCCTTCAGCCCGACGCGCCCGCGCCTGACAGCCCGGGATACCGCCGAGACCGCCTCGTCCTGGCCTATCACGCGCTTGTGGAGCGTCGCCTCGAGCTTCTTAAGACGCGCGGCCTCGCTCTCGGTCAGCCTCGTCACCGGGATCTTCGTCCAGCCGGAGACGACCTCGGCGACCTCGTTCTCGCCGACCGTCATCTTGCCGCCCTTTGAGGCGCGACGCAGCTTTTTCTCCTGCTTTTGGAGTTCCTTTTCCTGATCCTCGCGCTCCTGGGTGAGGCGCCTGGCCTCATCAAAGTCTCCGGCGCGCAGGGCCTCCTCGACGTCGAGGTCGCTCTGGCGCAGCTTCTTTTTCGCGAGGTTCACCTCGCCGGCGCTCCCCGTGATCTTGAGCCTGGAGCGCGCCGCCGCCTCGTCCATGAGGTCGATCGCCTTGTCGGGGAGGAAGCGGTCTCCGATGTAGCGCGCGGAGAGGCGCACCGCCGCCTCCACGCCCTCGTCCGTGATCGTGACGCCGTGGAAACCCTCGTAGAGCCCACGGAGCCCTTTCAAAATCTCGATCGACTCCTCCTCGGTCGGCTCCTCGACCATCACGGGCTGGAACCGCCTCTCGAGCGCCGCGTCCTTCTCGACGTACTTGCGGTACTCCTCGACGGTCGTCGCGCCGATGACCTGCACCTCGCCCCGGGCCAGCGCCGGCTTTAGGATGTTTGACGCATCGAGGGCGCCCTCCGCGCCGCCCGCCCCGATTATCGTGTGGAGCTCATCTATGAACAGCAGGACGTTTCCCGCGCTGGAAACCTCCGAGATGACCCTCTTTATTCTCTCCTCGAACTCGCCGCGGTACTTGGACTTTGCGACCATGCCCGACATGTCCAGGGAGACGAGCCTCTTGCCCAAAAGTATCTCCGGGACGTCCCCGCCCACGAGGCTCTGCGCGATGCCCTCAACGATGGCGGTCTTGCCGACCCCAGGCTCGCCTATGAGGCAGGGGTTGTTCTTCGTCCTGCGGCAGAGGATCTGCATGAGGCGGTTCGTCTCCGCCTCGCGCCCTATGACAGGGTCGAGCAGGCCGTCCGCGGCCATCTGCGTGAGGTCGCGTGAAAACTGGTCGAGCATCGGGGTGTTGCCCTGCGTGCGCGTCATCTCCTCGCGGAGGCGCCCCGGGTCCTCTCCCATCGCCGCTAGGGTGTCCGCGAGAAGCTTCTGCGGGTTTGCGCCGATGGTGCTAAGTAGCCGCGTCGCGGCGCAGTCGCCCTCCCTCATGATCGAAAGGAGCAGGTGCTCCGTGCCGATCTTTTTGCTGTGGAACCTCTCCGCCTCCTCCTCGGCGCACTCAAGCACCTCCTGGGCGCGGGGGGTGTATCCGTCCGGGTCCGCGAGCTCCATCGTGCCGTCGCCCGGCGAGATGAGGTCGTCTATCAGGCTGCAGAGCTTGTCGAACTCCACGCGGTTCGCCGAGAGCACCTCGGCCGCCGTGCCGGTGCCCTCCCTGAGCAGGCCCGCGAGCAGGTGCTCCGTGCCGACATAGTTGCACCTCAGGCTCCTCGATATGGCCTTAGCCGCGCTCAGCGCCTTTTTTGCCTTGTCAGTGTATGGTCTCAAGATAGCTGTTCTCCTTTATTGTCCAATAAAATCAAATCTAGTTTTAACTTTTCTACACATCCAGGAACTCTATGTCATCATCGTCGTCGTCCTCGTCGCCGCCGCCGATTCCGCGGCCCCTCAGGATGAATATCAGGATGATCACTATCACGACGACAAGCACCGCGATCGCTATGATTCCGATCACCAGGTGGCCTCTGCCGCCGCTTTTTTCCTCCTCCTCGGAGGAGACCTCCTCGGTCTCCGTCTCGGCCTCAGTGGAAATCTCCTCCGGCTCGTCCTCCTCCTGGGCCGCGTCCCGCACATAGCGGATGAAGGTGAGGTCCGACGTGTCGAGGCGGTACCACCCGGCGACCCCCTGGCTGCTCGCGCAGTAGACGAGCGCGAAGTCGGAGCCGCTGTCGCCGTCCAAGAAGAGCGCGTCGACCATGCCCTTGCCCTCGATGCTCCTCGTCCCCCAGGAATAGCCGTCCATGATCTCGGTCGGGGCCGCCACGGACGGGAGGACGATGACGAAGGTGTTCTCGGCGCGGAGGCAGACATAGCTGTACGCCTCGTACAGGTCGTCGGAGAGCACGAGGGCGAGCTGGCCGTCCTCCCCGTCCTCGTCCTCAAGCCAGAGGAGAATGTACTCCCCGCCCGAGAAGGTGTCCACGAGGCACTCGTAATCCTCGTTCCAGAGCATCACCTCATCCTGCTCGAAGCCCTCCTCCGAGACGTCGGAGGGAAGCGTCGCCGACGGGTAGAGCACGGCGCCGTTCAGGCTGTAGTACCGCTCGCTTATGTCGGTCTCCTCGTCCTCCTCCGGCTCATCGGGCTCCTCCTCCGGCTCGTCTTCGTCGTTGCCGTCGTCATTGCCATCATTGTTG
>JAJPYU010000225.1 GCA_021204765.1 Clostridiales bacterium | reverse complement strand
TGATCTCAAGTTCCCTCTGCAGCTGCCGCTTGGAGTCACCCCTGTAGAACATGGCGTCCACGCCCAGCTGGTCCAGCAGACCCTTATAGAACCACCGGGGAGTGAGATTGGAGTCCGACAGATACAGGCAGAAATATTCCTCCTTGGGCAGGGAAGCAACGAATTTGCGGATAAGTGTGGATTTCCCGCAGCCTGCATCTGCCGTAACAACAGCGAACAGCTGCCTGTCCGCCGTATAGGCCAGCCTCCCCAACGCCTCTGTCATGGCCGGGGATTCATACAGTTCCGAAGCAGGAACGTTTCGCACGAACGGAGTCCTCTTCATCTCATAAAATTCTTCAAATATAGTATTCACTCTCCTTTCTTGAACTTTCCGAAGGAAATGGCATCTGTACGGGTATTCAGCTTCTGCTCATGGACTTTCTCTGCAGCATCCAAAAGGCGGGAGGTCGTAGGTTTCTCCGCCTGCATGGAAAGCGGAATGGCCGGAGTTTTGCTGCAGTATTCGCCGATTTGCACCGGTCTGGCCTGGAAGGGTTCAATTCCCTCATAGCTGACCGTAAGCACGTCCGGCACTGAAGGATCATACGAGATCTCCACCTGACACCCAATCAAACTCGGCTTCGTCTCGTATTTGCGATTACGGAAGCTGATGCAGGCTCCCTTGTCCACCAGCCGCTTCTCATGATGGGTAAACGCCTGCGCGATGGTCTCAACATCATAGAACACCAGCGGACGGGTATCACGGTTCCATTCCTGCAGCGGTGAAATTCCCTCTTCCGGCACCGGCTTCCCGATGCTTTTGTAATATTCCTCGATGCCGCCCTGTGAATCATTCTGGTAGAGTTCGTCCAGATAAATTGTCCAGTACCGGTTGAGCTCCTCAAGGGTCTTGATGCCTTTGAGTCTGGCTTCCCGCTGGTATTTATCAACAATCTGGTGATATTTTTCAACCTTCCCTTTACTTTGACCGGACCTTACAGGCGCCCTCTTACAGCGAATTCCCAGCTTGGCCAGGCTCATTGAAAGCTGTTTTGATATGAACGGGCTCCCGTTATCCATGTAAATCGCGTCGCACCGCCCAGCCTTCAGGATGGCCTTACGGAGGCAGTCTTCCACCGACTCCGTATCCTGAGTGGTATAATACTCGGAATGTACAATGTACCGTGAATGATCATCTATGAGCGAACAGAGGTAGGTCTGAACCTTTGCCCCGTTTTTCCCGATGGGGAGTTTAGGCCCAAACTTAAAATCCGTCTGAAGCAGCATCATGCGATGCGGCTTGCAGAAGCGCTTTGACGATGACTTCTGAGATTCATTGTACATTTTCATCTGACGAACGCTGAAACCGGCTTTGTAAAGATGACGTTCCACGGTAGACCGTTTCAGAACACCCGGTTCCACACGTCCCTCCATTTCCATGATCCTGATGATTTGATGCACTGAGCGAGTGGGCAGTTCCCGCTTCAGTTGAATCATCTGGTCCAGCAGGTCCCTGTAGTTGTCCGGGAGCAGGGACGATTGCTGTTGCTGACGATCTGCAGGTTTTAATCCCGCAAATCCACTTTCCCGATATGCCTGTTCATAGCGGCGCAGGGTTCGATCTGAAATCTGGTTCCTGGTGGCTATGTCCTTTCGCAGTTGACTGCGTGCGGCTGGATCCAGCGACTCATCCAACAATGGCGCGATGAGCTGGTATCTGGCCAACGCAGCTTCTTCCTGCCAGTTACTGGCCGCATACGGCATAGATATGAACCTCCTTTCCCGGAAAGAGTACCACAGCGACCGTGGTCATTCAAAGCAGAGCAGGTGCATACGAAAGCGGTAAAAAGGGACACTTTAAAGAGCAGAAACTCCAGGCATGGCAAAACGCCCTCGCCGGCAGAGGAACGGCCAGCGGGGGTAGGGTTGAGTATTGGAGGGCAGGGTTGGCACCGTTTGGGAAAAGCTTCGTCTGAGATGGGGCCGCAGATTAAGCGGCACAGCGGTCATCCGGATGGCGGCGGCTTCTCCTCCTGCCATCTGGATTCAAGCGGTACCAACCTGTGTCCTGAGTTGTATACGATCCGATCTATAGTTTCCAGCCAGTCCGGCCGGGACGGCATGAACAGGGCAAGTATGGACCCCACGAAAAGGAGAAAGTCCTCCCCGAGATGCAGCATGTTGTACCCAACAACTCTCAGGATGCCCTCAATATTGTTCTGATTTAATGCAAACCAGGCGTTCCAGCGATTTACAGTCGTCTCACAGGGATAGCTGACCTCGTCCAGAACGGCTTCGGAGACGCTTCCGTCCACCACTCCGCCTATTACTTCGGCGGAGTAATGCTTGTATGGGACAATGGAGTCCGGGAGTTCCCGATGAATTGCCCCGCAGGTAGAGCACTTCATCCTGCGGATATAGTACTGCGTTGCGTCCCCGCCCAGTTCCAGTGATGTGCGGGTGCAATGATCCCGGAGGATGAGTTCTCCGCCGCAGAAGGGGCAGCGGGGCTCATCCTGACCCAGATCCGGTATTATCTGAATAGCCTGTTTTTGGGGGTTGTATTTTGTCTTGTACTTTGATAGAATGATCATGGTCTTGTACCACGATTCCAGAGTACACGAACTTGCCGGTGGGGTGCTCTGGGATCTTTTTATATTTTCACGTCATCCGAGCCAGCAGAATGACGCTACGTGGAAGCGGCAGGCTCCCCTGTGATGATGGCAGAAGAGCAGGTTCAACGTCCCTGATTCAGCAGGGAATCTGAAAAAAAGAGAACAACCTCAAGCTGAGGTGTTCTCCAGACAGGTAAAATGCCAACAGGTCAGCTGATCC
>JAJPYU010000209.1 GCA_021204765.1 Clostridiales bacterium | reverse complement strand
GTTTGGTAATTTAAAAAAAAGGTGTATAATGAAGAAACGAATAGGGATTATTTTTAGGTAATTGCGAAACGAGTTCGCAATCTTGAACTTAAAAAGGAAGAAATCCTGCCAATGCAGGATTTCCTATATAAAAAGCCGACACATCTGCATTTTGGGCGCACTTTAATAAGCCCCATGTATTATTCAGTTGTCACATCTCAGGTAATGAGAGGTTTTAAGCTGCGTAAGTACTCGTGCTTATGGATGCGGTCGGCGAGAAGGACGGTGATAAGCTGGGTGATCCCGGCAAGAAGCAAGTCGGCATGGAGAGTTTTTTCATTCTGCGTATGACGGCCCGCCAGACAGAGGTTATCCTTCATGTGCTGGATATCTCTTTCAACAACGGTGCGAATCTTATATGTGTCATTCCATTCCTGGGTGCCACGAATGGCACCGGGATATGCACGGAGATCTCTTTCGGGATAGACATAAACCATCCGGCCGCATTTTGAGGATGTGCAGGGGCTTTCGCATTGGCACTCCCTGTGGTATTTACGGGTTTCCTGATCCCGGACCCATTTCATTTTGGGGCAGACAAATTTAAATGTCGGGAGTCCGCACCGGAGATTGGATTTACTGCTTTCCGCTCTCATAGGAAGCGAGGGATCATGTGGACAACAGGGTATGCCATCGGCATTGATTGTGTAATCATGGCCTTCCAGACGTGATCTGGCATTGAGCGGGATATAAGCTTTGGAAAAATGCTTGCCGCTGCCGAAGGTATCGCCGGTAAGGAGAGCCTTATATATTGGTATTGAATCAAACGCGGCATCGCCCAGAAAAGTTTTAGGGTTGATGATCGGGTGCTTCCTGAAAAAGTCGTCCAGTGTTGGCATCAGCAGCCTGGAATCGTGGACTGATTTATCCTCATCCGGGGATTTGGTCTTTTTCCCGACGGAGATATCAGGGTGCGCAGTCATGAATTCTTTATTATAGAAGGCTATGTGACGTGCGATGCCCAGACCGTTTGTGATGATGCCGAACTTGTAAACATAGCAGAAATGCCCGTTGATATAAAGTTGTTTTATCTCGGGATTGGCTGAGGCATGCGAAGGCATGGATGCGTAAGCGGCTTTGTATGGGTCATAGGCCTTATTAAATCCATTGAATTTTGCATAGGCTTTCAGCTGTTTGATGATCCGGTCAGCGTACTTGGGGTTGTTTTCCGTGACCCAGGCTTCTATGCCGGAAGAGTCGAAGATCGTCATATCAGCTTTCACGGGGTCGATCTGCTGGCAGATTGGCTCGGTGAGGTCAACCAAGCGGTCGAAAAAGTCCTGGAGGTCGTCACGGAAGTCCTGCTTGAACCGGGTAATCTTGGAAGCATCCGGGACTTTGTCAAAACCGCAGAATTCCCTGAGGTGCCTGGAATAGTGCAGGAAGACCAGCAGGAGGGAGTCGGTTGGGATGGAGAAAATACGCTGGATAATCAAAGCCCATAGGAAAGCGTATAACGGGTATTTGCGGGCTCTTCCCGTTGATGCATAGAAGTGCTTCCGGAAGGAAGCGGGGACAATTTCATCAAGGTCAATGTGCTGTTGGAGCAGGTTGAGGAACTGAGGTTTGTCAGAATCTAAAATTTCTTGACAATCCGTAAAAATATCTGCCAAAGAAAGCTGATTGTATGGTATCATATAGGTACAACTCCTTTCTGGTGGATTTGCGTAAGATTTTGGTTCGCAACTTAATTTTACCACAAACCAGTGAGGAGTTGTTCTATTTTAACAGAGAAAAAAGCCCGAATTTATGCGGGCTGCGGCGTTTCGCAAACGCCTATCGTTATTTTTAATAGTAAGGATCTGTCCGCGGATCAGACGCGCCATACTGACCCAGTACAGCACGGCAAAGACAATGAACATGGAGATCATATTAGTTCCCAGCTTTGCCAGGACCGTACCAGTCAGCTTCCCGGATAGCACGCCGTCCAGTACCACCGACAAAAGGATAATGAGCAGCATGTCCGGTAGTGAATATATGATATCGACTATCCTCATCATGATCAGGTCGACCCTGCCTCCATAGAATCCCGCAATGGAACCGTATATCAATCCTATGATCAGCACCATCACCGAGGCAACGACACCGACGGCCAGACTGACCCTCGTACCATAGACTACGCGGATAAAGTAATCCCGGCTTAAGCTGTCCGTACCGAAGATATGGGGGAAAAGCTTCTCTCCGGTCTCCTCCATGTAGGCCTGCTCATTTTCGGAATACTCGAACATTCCCAGATTAGCTGCTGTCTTATCCCGGACACCATTGACGCTGATGATCTCGTCATAGCTGTACGGCACGATAGCCGGAGCTATGAGGATGACGGCGATGATGACTATAAGCACGACTATACTGAACATGGCCAGCGGATTTTTCCTAAGGCGCCTCATTCCATCCTTGAAGAACGTGGTGGACTCACCCATTACGTCCTGCTGCTTTTTCTCTTCCTCTGTCGCCGGCTCAAAATATGTCTGTTTGAACTTAGATAAATCCACCTGTGCGGAAAGAAATTGTCTCTTATATGACTTGTTATCTGTATCTGCCATTTTATATTGCCTCCTTTCTTAATCCAGTGAAATCCTGGGATCCACTATCTTGTAGGCGATATCAGTCAGCAGATTCGCGATGACCATAAGGAACGCCAGGAAGATAGTGACTGCCATGATCGTTGTGTAATCACGGTTCGTGATACTGGTTACGAAAGAAGACCCGAGACCTCCGATGGTAAAGATACTCTCAACCACCATGGACCCCGTCAGAATGGATGCAACCATAGGTCCGATATATGTG
>JAJPYU010000222.1 GCA_021204765.1 Clostridiales bacterium | reverse complement strand
CAGTCAGCGGACAGCTAAACGGAGAGACTTTTGCCCAGGCTTTTAAGAATATCTACACTTTCGGGCCCACTTTCAGGGCGGAGGATAGCAATACTGCCCGCCATGCGGCGGAATTCTGGATGATAGAGCCGGAGATATCCTTTGCAGACCTGGAAGATGACATGATACTGGCGGAGAACATGTTAAAATACGTGATCCGCTACGTGCTGGAGCATGCGCCTGAGGAGATGGGGTTTTTCAATGATTTTGTGGACAGGGGGCTGCTGGAACGGCTGCACCATGTCCTGGATTCCGATTTCGGCAGGGTGACTTACACCGAGGCCGTGGACATACTCATGCAGCACAATGACCGGTTTGACTATAAGGTATCCTGGGGAGTGGACCTGCAGACAGAGCATGAGAGGTATCTGACGGAGCAGGTCTACAGGCGTCCGGTATTCGTGACGGATTATCCGAAGGAGATCAAGGCTTTCTACATGAAGCTTAACGACGATGGGAAGACTGTGGCGGCCATGGACTGCCTGGTGCCGGGCATAGGGGAGATCATCGGCGGCAGCCAGCGTGAGGAGGATTATGACAGGCTTCTGGCGCGTATACGTGAGTGCGGGATGCGGGAGGAGGATTATCGGTTCTATCTGGATCTGAGAAAGTACGGGACGGCCAGGCATGCCGGCTTCGGGCTGGGTTTCGAGCGCTGTGTCATGTACCTCACGGGGATGAGCAATATACGGGATGTCATCCCCTTCCCGCGGACGGTCAACAACTGTGAATTGTAGCACGAGGGATTAAAAGACAAAAATAGGGTGCCTGCATCCGGATTTTTGCCTTTGAAGACCGTAGTGCTGCAACAGATGTATATATGGTCTTTTAAGAAAGGATTTAATGCATGCACGAAAAGTGGGTAGTGGCCGCTAAGAAGGCGGATTTTAATTCTATCGCGGCGCATTTTGGTATTGACCCGGTCATTGCCCGCATCATGAGGAACAGGGGACTGACGCAGATCCCGGATATGGAGATATATCTGCACGGCGGGAAGCCGGATCTGATCGATGCACATCTTCTGAAAGATGTGGATAAGGCTGCGGGGATCCTGAAAGAGAAGATCGGGCAGGGGAAGAGGATCCGCATTATCGGGGATTATGATATAGATGGAGTGATGTCCACATATATTCTCATAAAGGCGCTGACGCGGCTGGGCGGATCGGCGGATACGGTGATCCCGGACAGGATACGGGACGGATACGGCTTGAATGAGCATCTGGTGACTCGGGCTGCGGAGGACGGCATCGACACGATACTGACCTGCGACAATGGTATATCGGCATATGATCAGATTTCCCTGGCAAAGGAGCTGGGGATGACGGTGGTAGTGACGGATCACCATGAAGTGCCTCGGACTGAGGATGGCGGAGAGCTGATCCCTCCGGCGGACGCAGTGGTGAACCAGAAGCAGGAAGACTGCGGCTATCCCTTCAAGGGGCTCTGCGGAGCGGCGGTGGCCTTTAAGCTGGTGCAGGTATTATATGAAGCGGCCGGCGTGCCGGTGGCAGAGGCTGACGCCTTTACAGAGTATGCGGGCTTCGCCACGGTGGGGGACGTTATGGATCTGGCCGGAGAGAACAGGATCCTCGTCAAGCTGGCATTGGATATGTTGCATCATACGAAGAATGTGGGCCTTAAGGCTCTTATTTTACAGAAAAATCTGGATATGGCCTCCATCAAGTGCTATCACATTGGCTTTGTCTTAGGCCCCTGCCTCAATGCCAGCGGCAGGCTGGAGACGGCGAAGCTTTCCCTGAGGCTTTTGCTGGCAGAGGACCCGGCGGAGGCGGCAGTCATTGCGGCTCAGGTGATCGAGCTCAACGAAAGCCGCAAACAGATGACGGAGTACGCTGTAAGGCAGGCAAAGCAGATAATAGAGGAAGAGGGATATGCGAATGACAGGGTCATGGTCATCTTCCTGCCTGATTGCCACGAGAGCCTGGCGGGGATAGTGGCCGGGCGTATCAGGGAGGACTACTACCGGCCGGTCTTCGTGGTGACAAAAAGCGAGGAGGGTGCCAAGGGTTCAGCCCGCTCCATTGAGGAATACTCCATGTATGAGGAGATGACAAAGTGCGCCGGGCTTTTTACGAAATTCGGCGGGCACCCCATGGCGGCAGGATTTTCCCTGAAGGAGGAGGATATTCCGGAGATGAGGAGGCGGCTCAACGAGCTTTCCACGCTGACGGACAAGGATCTCACTCCGAAGACAGTCATAGATGTGCCCATGCCCATTGATTATATTTCCATGAGGCTGGTGGAGCAGCTGGAGCTTCTGGAGCCTTTCGGCAAGGGGAATGAAAAGCCTGTATTTGCCGACAGGAATCTGCGTATAGAGTCCCTGAGATGTCTTGGAAAAGAGGGACGGGTCATACGTATGAGGCTTATGAGCGGGCACGGCACTGAGATGGACGCCGTGTATTTCGGGGATGTGGAAAATCTGCGCTTATCAATAGAAGAAAAGTATGGTAAGGCAGTGGCGGATGACACAGTCGGGGGAAATATGAGCCACCGGGTGGCGCTTAGCTTCACTTATTACCCGGAGATAGATACTTATTACGCCAGGCCCAGGCTGCAGCTTAAGATTACCGGGATTTCAGCATGAGGTGAGGGATTGGCAGACAATATTTTAAAAGCAGTGTATGCGGGGGATAGATGAAGCTCCGGATATTTTGCATGATTATGAAAAAGGAGAAACAGGATGAGTAAATTATTTAAGAAGGTGCTGGCAGTGGTGCTTGCGGGAACTATGGTAATGGGGCTGGGAGTCACGGCTTTTGCCGATGACGCATCCG
>JAJPYU010000093.1 GCA_021204765.1 Clostridiales bacterium | reverse complement strand
CTCGTATGCCAGCTTCCTCTTACCCCACTCGTCAACGTCAGTCACTGTGCCGCCGAACCTCTCTGTCAGCCCTCGGATGTTCTCAACTATCTCCGCCCTGGCCTCGTCCTCGATGGTAGCATCCAGAACCAGTGCTAACTCATACTTGTTCATACTGCCTTACCTCCTTTTGGTCTGTCGGCCCTCCCCGGCCGGGGAGAGCAAGGATCTATATATCACGAAATCAAATAATAGCACAATTCGACCGCATACGCAAGGGCTAACTTATGTGAAATAGAGGATTTGTTTCGAGATAGTTACTTTGTGGTAAATATCTTTCCTTACACTTCCAGCTGACCAAACACCTTTCCTATGGAATCCTGTATCAGCAGATCAGCTTTCCTGTCCATGGGTGTGGCGGACTTATTCACCAGCACCAGTTTGCTGCCCCGATAATAATCTATAAGCCCTGCCGCCGGATATACCGCCAGGCTGGTGCCGCCCACTATGAGCACATCCGCCTCACGGATAAATCTAACCGAATCCTGCAGAGTAGCCGAATCCAATCCCTCCTCGTAGAGCACTACATCAGGCTTTATCATTCCGCCGCAGGCATCGCAGCAGGGAATTCCGTCAGCAGCCTTCACATACCGGGCATCAAAAAACTTCCCGCATTTTAAACAGTAATTCCTGTGGACGCTGCCGTGGAGCTCCAGGACGTTTTTGCTGCCGGCCGCCTGATGAAGGCCGTCGATATTCTGGGTGATCACCGCTTTAAGCTTACCCGCCTGCTCCAGCTCGGCAAGCTTTAAATGGGCTGCATTGGGCTTCGCATCCAGGGCCAGCATCTTATCATGGTAGAAGCGGTAAAACTCATCGGGCCTGGCCATATAAAAGCTGTGGCTTAATATCGTCTCCGGGGGATAGTCATATTTCTGATTGTAGAGCCCGTCCACACTCCGAAAATCCGGAATGCCGCTCTCCGTGGATACCCCGGCTCCACCGAAGAACACTATATTATCGGAATCCTTTACCCATTTCTTAAACTGTTCCATTGCCTTAGCGTCTGCCATGATCTGCACCTCCTCTTCCTGTTACAAAATGTATTGCTCATCACTCTTCCGGCTGTGGGACGCAAAAACGCGCCGCTCACTTTTATAAGTATACCACTTTCTCCCGCAAAATGCCTCCCCTTTTCTAATTGCGTCTCAGTGAAAAATAGTTTATAATAAAAATACTTTGATAGCATAAATGTTTTAGTATCAAAGTATTTGTGGCAAACGGATATTGTAGGGCAAAACATCCGGCTTTGATAAATCCACTTTGATTCAGGAGGCCTCATGGAAAATTATTACGAGAGCGGCGAGACCCTGCTTAAGCTCTTTAACGGCATAAACCGTAAGGAGGAGAAAGCAGTCATCTCCGGAGAGTTCAGGGACATTTCCAATAATGACATGCACATCATCGATGCCATAGGCATCGGCGAGCCCCGGAGCATGTCTGCCGTCGCAAGGGATCTCTCCGTCACAGTTGGGACACTGACCATCGCTATCAACAATCTGGTAAAAAAGTCCTACGTGAAGCGTGTCCGCTCCGAGAAGGATCGCCGGGTCGTCCTGGTCTCCCTCCTGGAAAAAGGGAAGCGGGCTTACCGCCACCATAAGGATTTCCACGACGCTGAGCTCTTCGCCATCATGGGTGGCCTGGACGAGGATCAGGCTGAGACGCTGATAAAAGCGCTGACGGATCTGGATGATTTTTTTATGCACTATGGGAAATAATGTTGTTGAGGTCAAATAAGGTGACATCATGGGTAAGATATTCTGCCTCATGGGCAAGAGCGCTTCCGGCAAAGATTATGTGTATAAGAATCTCCTGCCGGATAAAAGCCTTAATTTAAAACAGATAGTCCTCTACACCACCCGCCCCATACGCATCGGCGAGGTGGAGGGCCTGACATATTTTTTCTGTACTAATGAGAAAGCCGACCTGATGGAGCGGGCCGGACAGGTCATTGAGATGCGCTCCTACAACACGGTTCACGGCATATGGAAGTATTTCACTGCCGACGACGGACAGATAAATCTGTCGGAACAGGACTACCTGATGATAGGTACACTGGAGGCCTATGAGAAGATCCGCAATCATTTCGGTAAGGAAAGTGTTGTTCCAATCTACGTCTGGGTGGAGGACGGCGAGCGCCTGGCCAGAGCTTTAACAAGGGAGAGAAAGCAGGAACAGCCCAAATACGCTGAAATGTGCCGCAGATTTTTGGCGGATTCAAAGGATTTTTCTGAGGAAAATCTAAAGAAGGCCGGCATAACACAGACTTTTGAGAATCTGGAAAAAGAGCAGATTCTGGCAGATGTAAGGGCATACATAGCAGAAATGCAGACAGCAGATAATTAATCAGGAGAAAATTATATCCACCAGGCATCACATACAATTCTCAGAGAGGTAACAGGGAAGATGGCAGGTTTCGCAGACATCATAGGCCATGGGCAGATAATCTCACATTTAAAGACAGCCATAGCCACGGATCGGGTGTCCCACGCCTACATTTTAAACGGGCCGGACCACTCGGGGAAGCGGCTTTTAGCGGATGCTTTCGCCATGACGCTTCAGTGCGAGACCCTGGATAAAGAGCTTCACGGGGCAGTGTCGGAGCAAATGTCCCTCTTTGACCTGCCGGGGATGACGGAGCCGGAAGTCTCGGATGCGGCCATGGCGCGGGTGAAGCGGACCGAAGCCTGCGGGGAGTGCCATTCCTGCCGTCAGGCCCTGGGGAAAAACCAGCCGGACATCATTTACGTGACCCATAAAAAGACAGTTCTTTCAGTGGATGATGTTAGGGAGCAGATAAATAG
>JAJPYU010000043.1 GCA_021204765.1 Clostridiales bacterium | reverse complement strand
GCCATCCTGTCTCCCTCGACAAGGTACATAAGTTCCGTCGAAAATGCGTAAATCCTTGTAATGCGATCTGTTAATCGTTCTGTTTTAAATTTTAACATGTCAATCTCCCCCATTCCATTATTTTAAAACCGGCACCACCGTTTCCCTGCAAGGCACCTGGAAAGCGTGTCGCAGTGCATGTCTGCTATCTTCATCTTCGTATTCCTCCCTGTATCCTCAGTTTCAGCAACATAACCTGTCCTTATACATCGATTCCTTAGCATCCTCCTCAGCTATTCTTTCCGCTTACATCTTATCCTATTGATCCTTGATCTGCAAGCAATTACATATCATTGATTTGCTGCCGGATTTGTTGAATTCGACGAGCGGGTACTGTATAATACTTGTGCTTCTTGAAACTATACTTTTCGAAAGAAAATATCATTGGGAGACAAAAAACATATGAAACCAAAATCAAGAACAAGCCTTGCATTATATGATATGCTGCTGGACAGAGGCTATCAGGAACGGTTCTGCGACCTGGTCACCCGGAACCTGAACACGGATTTCACGGCACAGAGAATGATTTTTTACCTCTCCCACTACAGCATGCTTCCGGAAGAAGAGATCGTCGATGAAATGCTTTCGATTCTCAGCGACCGGAACCGGATCATGCAGAAAAAACAGCTGGAGCACAGTAATGAAGTATATAACGAATATCTGAACAGAAAGAAATATGAGGCAGACGACCATGAATAAATATGAAGTATCCGAAATCAAAAAACTTTTTACCAAAGAACGAAGCTGCATCACCCGTCTGGCCGGATGCTATGCCAACGCGGAAAAAGAAAAGGTACTGCAGTTTAAAGAATCTTTTCTCTCCCTGCCGGAAGAAGAAATGTATAAATACCTCGACATCTTCCGAAAAGCACTCTCCGGGACCATCGGAAAAAATCTGCTAAATCTGGAATTCCCTTTTGAGCAGGAAGTAGGCGACGGCACCCAAAAACAGTTGCTCACACTCCGGGACTCGGAGCTTAAGAATGACTCTGACCTGGACTCTTTTTATGACCGGATCATAGAGACCTGGTACCATTCGGAGAATTACCTGATCCTGCTAATCCACGGTGCTTATGACATCCCGGCAAAAACTACCGACGGGATTGAGATGGATGACGCTTCTGACTATGTCTACAGCTTCATCCTCTGCTGTCTCTGCCCGGTCTCCCTGTCCAAAGCGGGTCTCTGCTACAATAAAGAGACCAACAGTTTTCAGGATCGCATCCGAGACTGGATTGTGGAAATGCCGGAGCAGGCATTTTTATTTCCAGCCTTTAACGACCGGAACACTGACATCCACAGCCTGCTCTTCTATTCCAAAAACGCAAAAGAATTCTGTCCCGAGATCATAGAGCAGTTCCTGGGCTGCACCCGGCCCCTCCCAGCGGTAAAACAGAAGGAATCCTTCCAGGCCATCATAGAAGATGCCATGGGTGAAGAGTGTGTCTTTGACACGGTAGTAGATATACACGAAAAGCTGTCTGAAATGATCGAGGAAAACCGAGAAGAACCGGAACCCCTGGAGCTGGACAAAGCAGATGTCCGCAGACTGCTGGAACAATGCGGCGCACCGGAAAAAAATCTGGAGCGTTTCGAAAAACAGTATGATGAAGAGATTGGTGAAAAAATGACCGTCATGGCTGATAACATTTCCGCCACACGCGCCTTTGAGGTGAAGACTCCTGAGGTGACCATTAAAGCACAGCCAGATTTTGCTGACATGATAGAGACCCGCATCATCGACGGCGTGCCTTGCCTAGTGATCCCGCTGACCAGCGAAGTGGTTGTCAACGGAGTCCATGTCAGGCAGAAAACAGAAAAATAACAGAGAAAGGACATCACCATATGGATATTATAAGACAACTAGCACAGGAATTATCAATCCGTCCCGCGCAGGCTGAGGCGGCTGTAAAGCTAATCGACGAAGGCAATACCATCCCTTTTATTGCCCGCTACCGCAAGGAAGCTACCGGTTCATTAAATGATGAGGTATTGAGGAAACTTCTGGAGCGTTTAAATTATCTGCGGAATCTGGAAGAAAAGAAGGAACAGGTCATGACGACCATTGAGGAGCAGGGCAAACTGACCCCGGAGCTGAAAAAACAGATCCTGGAGGCACAGACCCTGGTTGCAGTCGAAGACCTGTACCGCCCATATCGTCCGAAACGCCGCACCCGGGCCACCATCGCAAAAGAACGCGGGCTGGAGCCTCTGGCCAATGTCATCGCCCTGCAGATGACCAGCAATTCCCTGATAGATGAGGCGGCACCCTATGTCTCCGAAGAGAAAAATGTATCCACAGCAGCGGATGCCATAGCCGGTGCTCAGGATATACTGGCAGAGCGAATCTCAGATGAAGCTGATTACCGAACCCGCATCCGTGAGATGACCATGAGGGATGGCTGGCTGGTCAGCGAAGCAAAAGACGATACTGCCCAGTCTGTCTATGAAGCTTACTACCATTATGAAGAACCCATTTCTAAAATTGCCGGCCACCGTATCCTGGCGATTAACCGCGGGGAAAAGGAAAAATTCCTGACCGTAAAAATCGATGCTCCTGAAGATCGTATCCTGCAATATCTGGAGCGAAAAGTCATTACCCGGAATAACCCTAACACAGCACCCGCCCTTAAGGACGCTATACAGGATACCTACCGCCGTCTCATCGCCCCTGCCATTGAACGGGAGACACGAAACAGCCTGACAGAAAAAGCCGAGGACGGGGCCATCTCCGTATTCGGTAAAAACCTAACCAGTCACTTATACACATCTCCGAGA
>JAJPYU010000232.1 GCA_021204765.1 Clostridiales bacterium | reverse complement strand
TGCCGCAGGGTGGACGCAGCGTATAAAGGCGGGCATATAGATGCTGATGTAAGATATAAGCTACAGCAGGAAGTCATGCACTTTCTGTCAGATGCTATCCCTGATCTGTTGGATACAGCTGTAGCAGGGGAAGGCTGTCGGGAGAGTTTTGACCGAGTTCATCATGACATTTGTGAGGGAATCCTCAATATATATGACAGTGTCGGCGGCCAAACATATGGGATAGCACAGCGGTGGCTGAACACAACACTTTTAAATCTGGTGGTTATTGAATACAATATCCAGACGGGGTACTGGCCGGTTGCAGAGACAAGGAAATATTTTCATGTCCCTGTTGACGATACCATTATGAGGGTGGCGGCGACAAAAAAAGAGGGACAATTCAGGAACGGGCTTTGCCTGGAATGTGTGCCTCTGGAACATGAGCCGGGAACGGATTATGAACTGGGATGGTATGCCCGGGGAAAGACGCAGAGGTTTGAATACTGGGAGTATCCGGAATACATAGCGTTTCAGACAGCAGTGAGGGATAAAATACTCAGCTTGCAGAACAGCTCTGATGATTCATACACAGATCTGCTTGACTGGGCATTTAAAGTATCGCTGGCAAAGTGAAAGTATAGTTGGGAAATAGCGTAGGGTCCAGGTGAAATAAACTGACGAACTTATGTCAACACAGCAGGAGCGGAGATCTAATCAGCGGTCTCCGCTCCTTTTAAAGACTCTGAAATTTTTATTGCGTTGGCGGCCTGTCAGCGGATTCCCCACAGAATCGTCACTGTATCGGCCACGTCGATATCATCCGGTTCGATGTCCATATCATAGGCAGCAGATTCTTTCACGCAGCAGGCGTCACTCATATCCATCAGTTTATTGACCGGAGAGATGCTGAAGTCGATTTCTCCCCAGGAATAGTCGATGCTGATCATGTCTGCCAGTGTTACGCCGGCCGCCTCGGTCAGAACCCGGGCTTTTTCCTTTGAATCGGCGACGGCTCTGGCCAGGAGCTGATTTTTTGCGGCTTCCTCGTCTTTTACCGTGTATACGATCTTAAATTCCGGAGCCACCGGGGAGTGTGCCAGCGCATAGAGCACTTTCCCAAGCAGTTCGTTATCGGCGTCAAATTCCAGTTTCAGCTTGTGGGTGCATTCGTATCCGATGAAGCGGTTTTTCCAGGATTTGTCGCGGGCCTGGTAGCGCTCGTATTTGCTGTCCACGTTATAGTAGGTGGTTTTCAGATCCTTCCGGTCAAAGCCTAGGCCGGCCAGGGTATCTTTCAGGGCTTCCACATGTTCCGCGGACAGTCGGATGGTCTCGTCATAGGCGGGCCGGCAGTCGCACAGCTCCAGCAGCAGCCGGATCTGATCCGGCCGCAGTGATAATTTTCCCTTTCCGGTTACTCTAATTGTTCTCTCCATTTTTTGTTTCCTCCTTTGCGCAATTTCTTCTGTGAAGTTCCAGTAAAGCACCGATGGTGGCTCTCTGCATCCGGAAAGAATTTCCGAACGGATTGATCACCACGCCGGTGATATTTTCCTGATTCCAGGCTATCTGCAGGATGTCCGTAACAGACCGGTTCATCCTCACAGGAGCGTCATCGCCTTTGTTCATTTCTTCCTCGGAAGTAAAGATACCGATCCATTCCCTTTTCTGCTCATCCATGAGGGTCTGTATCTTCATGCGGACATCGTGATCCAGGTGATAAGTTTTGCCGATCTGTACCCTTTCCAGATCTTCGTCCGTGAAAAAGGGCGTGTCCGTCATATAGGGGACAAGGAAATCACCGTTCTGTCCCATGCGGTCCAGCAGGATATCGAAAAATTCTTCTAGGCGCTCTCTTGAAGATTGTTCATAGAGCCTTGCGATAGCTGCCTCGATCGGCCGGTTGCCGTCCGGAACATCGGCCCAGGGCTCACGGTTTCCGGTCCGCCCCAGAGCTTCATCAAAATGGTTCAGGGTGTCTGTCATCAATCCTTCGTCAATGCGTGCGCGGCACTCCGCGATCAGGATAGCCGGGATGCCGTAATAAGCCTCAGCGATGCTTCCTGTGATGGCGCCGAGAGTATCCGCGTCTCCACCCAACGAGACAGCGCCTCGGACAGCATCCTCGAAACTGTCTGCCTCCAGGAACGCGATGATGGCCTCCGGCACCGTCCTCTGGCAGGATTCGTCCATGTGATAAGTTGGCCTGATCTCATCCAGTGTCCTGTTCAGATCATAATTAAATTCCCGGGTAATATACTCTTTGATGGCCTCTTTGCTCTCCCCGTTTCTGGCCAGAAAGATGGCGCTGGCCGTCGCCTCCGCACCTTTGATTCCTTCCGGGTGATTGTGGGTCACCTCGGCGGTCGCTCTCGCCGCTTCCCTAGTCCGCTCAAGGGAATCATACAGCCATCCGGCGGCTGAGACCCGCATGGCTGAGCCGTTGCCGTAACTGCGGTAAGGCTTTGGATCTTTAGCCCACAGCCAATGGCCAAAGCGGCCGCCGTAACCGGCATCAGGATATTTCCTGCCCCAGTTCTGCATACTTGAAACGACGGCATCTTTTATCTCATTTGCGTCGGCATCCTTCCCCACTGCCATCAGTGCTTCCGCCACAGCCAGTGTCATCACCGTGTCATCCGTAAAACTGCAACTGTCAGTGAACAGTTCAAAATCTTTTGTCTTATCGCCCCGGTCAAACTCAAAGGGGCTCCCGATAATATCTCCCAAAATCGCTCCGTACATATTCCGCCTCACTTTCCCCGATGCTTCTTCATCGGATTATCTTCTGTTTTTTACTATAAAAGTCCCGGACTATAGCCAGACAGATGGGCATGCTTGCATGACCAGATGACTGGATATTGGACGGGCTAGCCTGTATGAGCAAGTAGGCTGAC
>JAJPYU010000237.1 GCA_021204765.1 Clostridiales bacterium | reverse complement strand
TTACGCAACCCGCTCGCGCGCGAAGATTGCGCAGGCGCAATCTTTATATCAATCCAAAATCTTAGAAAGGAGAGGATTTCTATGGCAACAAGCAACATTAAACAGGCGCTCCACACCGGCATCAGTGTATATAATATGCAGGAGTCCCTGGAGTGGTACAAGAAGAACCTGGGATTCGAGCTGGTGAAGGATGACGGTTATACCCCGCCCCTGAAGGCGAAGATCTGCTTTATCGAGCATGATGGCTATCAGATCGAGCTGTTCGAGTATGATGACCCCAAGCCCATCCCGGAGGATCGTCTCATGCCCAATACCGACCTGCAGACTGTAGGCACCAAGCATCTGGCACTGGCTGTGGATGACATGGAGGCTGTGAAGAAGGATTTCGTGGCAAACGGCGTGGACATTGCCCATGAGGTGCATATGGGCGCAGACTCCGTCATGTTTATCCGTGACTGCAACGGAGTGCTTATCGAGCTGATCCAGGCTCCGCAAGAGTAAATTAATTTAAGGAGGAATATATTATGAAGACATTATACGCACAGGCATGTCTTGACGGCACAGTAGCTCTCGCTGAGAAAGAGCTTCCCGCACCCGGCTCCGGCCAGGTACTCTTGAAGGCAAAATACAGCGCCATGAGCCCCGGCACAGAGAACGGCCTTCTGGGCAACCACATCGTTCCCCTGCCTACCAGCATCGGTTATGCCATGGTGGCTGAGGTCATCGAGGCAGGCCCTGACTGCCATGAGCTGAAGGTCGGCGATCATGTCGTCACCACCGGAGAGCATGCACAGTATCTGATCATGGATGAGCTTAACTGCACCATCTGCCCTGAGGGTATCGATTTAAAGCAGGCTTCATTCTGGAACCTGGGACACACCGGCATGTATGCGCTCCGCCGCTCCGGCCTGCAGCTGGGCGAGCCCTGCGCAGTGTTAGGCCAGGGATTCGTGGGAGCCATCACAGCTCAGTGCGCAAAGCTGGCCGGCGCCCTGCCTGTCATCGTCACCGATCTGGATGATGAGCGTCTCGCTTCTGCGAAGAAGATGGGCGTGGATATCGCCATCAATTCCAAGACCGATCCCGATGGACTGGAGAGAGAGGTCGCTAAGTTAAACCGCGGCGGACTGCCCGTTATCTTCGAGGCTACAGGAGCCAGGGGACCGCTTATGCAGGCTGCAGAGCTGGTATCTGAGAGAGGCCGCGTTGTCATGATCTCCCAGGTACACGGCGAGGCTATGCCTCCTATCGATGATCCCATCATGCAGAAAGGCGCTACCCTCATCGGTACCTATGTGAATTCCAAGCCTTTCAAGCTTCGCAGAGCTGACCTGTTCATCGACGGCGTATGGCCTCCGGTAATGCATCGTGATCTGCTTCGTTACTGCAACTCCGATGTATGGACCTGCGACGAGGATATCCAGGTATTCCTGAACCTGATCGCCTATGGTAAGCTGGATATCACTCCGCTTATCAGCCATGAGTTCAAGTACACTGATATTGGCCAGGCTTATGCTGAGCATGTATATCCGAATGTTGACCCGGCCATGACCGGCGGCGTCATTTCCTGGATTGACTGATGGCTCAAGAACAGTAATAAGGGAGAAAAATCATATTGCCTGTGAAAAAGAGCGGGCAGCCTGCAGGCTGTCCGCCCTTTTCATGACAAAAAATAATATATTTCTAAAAACTTTCTAAAAAAGTGTTACTTTTTTCAAAAGTAATGTCCTTGTAAAGTACGCTTATAAATGAAAAAATAAGTCATACTACATTTATAGGGTATCCCCGACGGATGATATCTTTTCCGGAGGGGAAAGGTTTTCAAGAAGAGAGGAGAAAGCTTATGAAATCTAACAAAAAGTTCCTGGGCAGAGCGATTCTGCTGTGCGTCCTGGGTATAGTGTTCATGTTCCTGTACTCCGGACTGCAGAATGATCAGATCAACATCATTCAGGCTTACATCACTGCTGATGGCGGTGGCTGGAGCTCCACGATGACTCAGCTGCCGATGACAGTCGGTAACTTCATCTGCATCATTCTCACATTCGTTTATGGTACCTTATTCATCAAGTTCGGCGTTAAGAGGCCTCTGATGATCGTTATGGCCATCACCGCAGTTGCTGTTATCGGCATGATCCTGGCAAACGGCCTGGATGTAAACGGCGGCGCTGCAAACGGCAACTATCCGCTGTTCTTCATTTCACTCTGCATAGTCCGCTGCGGCTGCATGATCCTGCAGATGGGCGGCTTCATGCTGGTGGCTAACTGGTTCATCCGTTTCAGGGGCCAGATCATGGGTATTGTTACCCTCGGTTCCCCGGTGTTCTCAGTTGTCGGTACTGCCGGTATGACGAACCTGATCGCCAACCGTTTCGGCGGCGACTACAGACCTTTCTACTGGATGGTCGTAGTCCTGATCGCAGTCGTTATCCTGCTTGTTGGCGTCGGCATCAAGGATACTCCCGAGCAGTGCGGTCTGTATCCTGATGGTGCTGATCATCCGCCTGTATCCGAGCAGGAAGAGGAAGTACAGCTTACCGTCAAGCAGGTCCTGACCATGAAGAAGTCCTGGATGCTGATCGTGAACTTCGGCGCATTCCAGTTCATCATCAACGCCTGCATGGGCTCCATGGCTGTATGGTACATGAGCCTGGGCGGCCTGGATGTATGGCTTACCGCTACCAAGTGGCTGGCCATGGGCGCTGCCATCGGTATCCCGATGTCCTATGTATTCGGCTTCCTGGATGACCGTCTTGGCTCCGTCAAGGCCTCCATCATCCTGGGCTGCTGCGAGTTCATCCCCGTCCTGTGCCTGATGCTTCAGTCCGGAAGCAACGTCGGCCTGATGATCGGCTGGGGCTTCGGTGTTGCCTGCATGACCGGCGGTGT
>JAJPYU010000016.1 GCA_021204765.1 Clostridiales bacterium | reverse complement strand
CACAGTGGTTAATCGAACTGCATCGGAACCCGTGAAAAACCTAGCATTTACAAGGGATTTTTGACATTACATATCTCGTAAAAACCCCCTCCCGTGCTGACTCCTAAGCAAGGGGTCGGGGGTTCGAATCCCTTCTGGGACGGGAAGAGCACCGTCAATCCATGATTAATTAAAAGTGGTTGACGATGCATTACTTTTTTACTGCACCGACGCTTGCCTAAAACGGAAGGAAATTTTAACAAAACGTCCTTATCTCCCGGTTTTTCCAGGGCATCCCTGTTGCAGCGCTGGATTTCTTTGTTGACATATACGCTTGCTGTTTTATTCTCCATGGCTTCATCCGAAATATCAACACAATCCCAGGTCAGAGCGAGCAGCTCTCCCATGCGGAGAGAACAGGAAAAGGAAAGATTCATCGCAAGACGGAGCAGATCATCGTCACACAGATCCATTGCTTTAAAGAGAGTTTCGGCAGTCCATATATTACGGGGAGTTTTATCAACATTTGGCAAAGTAGCATGTGCCGGATGACGTGAAGATGGAAGATGCTGTACTTTTTGATGTGATCTGCGTGGCCTTGCACGGAATCCGCATGTCCCGGTTCAAAATCGGGGATGCCGTCGTTGTATCCGGCATTCCCATGCGCATACTGATGACCATATCACCCTCTTTCGGTTCTGCCGGGTGATAGCTGTTGTCAAAATGCCTTGGTCCCAACTCATGTATCATATCAGTCGTACTCTCCTATTATCTTCTCCATCCATACCATGTTGTACCAGCGTCCAAACTTGTGGCCGCACCTGTGAAATCTCCCAACCAGCCTGTAACCCATATGGGCGTGAAACCGTATGCTGTTATTTGTCAGGTATATCCCAGTCATCCTCATCACGATAAAAATTCTCAAAGTTCCTCAAGAACGCCTTGTAATTATACTGGTCTTTCGTGTGATCCAATACGGCGAAATCAATCCTTCTGAAAAAATCCTTAACAGTACCTGTTCCGTTTTTCTGCATGGGGACCTTTAATTCCTTCATGGCCTTATAAAAAAGATCCGACACAAGGTTTGCGTCATTGCCGAATGCCCCGCATCCCCAGGCTCCCAGAACAAGATGCGTATAATCATAATAAACGGCAATCCGGAAGATCATCATTATCCTGTGATACAGCAGGTCTTCATACTCAGTCCAGCTGAGGCCTCCTGTCCCACGGGAAACCATGGGTGCCGCACAGGTCAGCACTGCGACCGTAAAGGGCTTGTCCAGAAGTTCATAGTTCTCATCCCGTATGACCTCTACCTCCGACGTAAGTATCATGGCGTCTGAACCCATATACCCGGACAGCCCGGCATTATAATCATAATATACTCTTGCCTCTGGCGACTCCAGAGCACACAGCAGTGAGCTTCTTCTGCACAGGTCTTCCTCCTGAGCCCTGGCGCCGCGGCGCACACCGCCGCCGGGATGAACGGGATTTGCGAAATTCAGAACCAGGATCCTTATGCCTTTGCCGGTAAATGTATGCTCATACCCCGGGTCAAATAAGCGCTCCGCCATTGAGAAGGAATCAATATTGGTGACCCCGACTCCGACACGTCCCATGACAAAAGGATTGTCTGAATGCAGATTCCTGCTGATCTCCTTTACCTGCTCCGGAAGAAGCACATAGGATTTGGTTATATGCTCTCCTGTAATATTCAGCTTAACCTTGCGGTCACCTTTTACATAATATCCTTTACGGATAATGAAAAGGGTGTCATTTAATATCTGTTTGTTCTGCTCTCTTCTGTCCATCGGCTATCCCCCTTTTCTCCTGATGAAATAAATATAACACAATTGCCTGCGTAAGTGGTCGCCCGGCGGGCGACAATCTCTGCAACAATGCAGAAACTCGCCCGCCATACAATACAAAGCTACTTTGACATAACAATTTTTGAAGCCATATAGTACCCGTTCTCGTCAAAACATTGTCCAGTCGCAAAATCAATCCGTTTCACCGCATCCCTGTTATCCATCCCCGGCAGCCGTGACCAGAGATACAGGGATACCTGTCCAATCCGCCCTTTTCTGTCCACGCCCATAACAGCTCCGCAAGTGTCTGTCTCCGGATTGATATCATCACCATTCATCCAATGCAGATCCATATCCTTCGCAAACTGCAGAAATTTCCCCTTCTGTGATTCATCATTGCCGAGATAATACCAGATATGCGCAGTCTCCTCCCCGTACCTGTCAAATAATTCCTTCTGTGTCATTTTGATTCCTTGAATATAATATATGTGGATTCCACAAAGAGAGTAAATTCAGATTGCGCTTGCGCAATCTGCGTGCGCGAGCGAGTTGCGAAGCAACAATTTCCGATTTGCGAGCTGCACATCCCCGCGGAGCGTTTTTTATGACGGGGAACCTGTCATAAAAAAATCCCATCGGCTTCGACGGGAAAATTATGACATATCATGTATTGCGATTTAAATTCCCATCGAATCAAGCTTTAGCACCTTGCCGGCACCCGGTAGGTTGCTGTGCGGTCACTGGGCTTGTCCCTCACGCACTCTCTATGGTGACTATAAAACACCACATTTTTAGCGAAATGTCAAGGTAGCCTAGGCTAACGACAACTAGGTTGGCTAGGTCTGCCAGGTCTCAATTAGATTTCGAAGGGCAACTGCCCATTGTCTGGCCTCATTCTAAAATCATTGATGTCTTTTCCACATCCTGCGGCACGGAATATCTGGGATATTTCTTCACTGAAATAATCTCACCCTTTACAGCGCCGCTCTTGTCTGCCGCTGCCTCTGCAAGCATTTCGTCCAGGTCATCGCCCTCCTGCTCAGCTATCGCCTCCGCCAGGGCAATTTCAAAATCATTAACATAGTCATAGCCCTCAGGGTCAACCCCGTAGTCAGGGCCAA
>JAJPYU010000120.1 GCA_021204765.1 Clostridiales bacterium | reverse complement strand
ATATACCTTCACATTCAGGATATTGAGCTTCGTGAGGATGCTGCTGGAAAATGGTTTCAACGTGACAGAGATTTACGTGGATGTGTTTTGCCCGGAGGATGAGAGAAATTTTATCTGGATACAGGAACATTTCCCGGAGATTGTGGTGTCGGCGACAAATAAGCCGGAGATGAGATTTTTGCATTATGGGGATGAAGCGGCTGTCAGTGCAGAACAGGCAAATAATGTCTTTGACAGCATTAAGGAAGATGATCCCATAAACCGCAGTGAAGTCGGGAGGGAAAGATGCAGGATTCTTGCAGTGGGTCAGAAAGCAGCGTACTTTGCCGCGACAGATCACTTCGTAAATATTGCGGAAGGCGGAGGATACTATGGATATGACGGCATCAGGATCATCATGGATCTGATGACGGAGGCATTTCTTGAGAAAAAGGACAGGCGGGAATTGATCCAGCGTAAGGGATACGGCTGTGAGAGCTGCCTGTGAGGTGGCGGCAGGCAGTTTACTGCCCGGTATCCCGGGGTCATTGATAAAGTCGTAATGGCCAGTGTGTGAAAAGTATCATTTGAAAGGACAGGGTGCAGAAAGTTTCTATGAGACAGGTGACAGGGCTTACATCTACATATTCCTCGGACGAGTTCGGCATCTGCTCGGCTCTCTTTGAGCTGGGAGGAATGGTGGTCATGCATGACGCCTCCGGCTGCAATTCCACCTACACCACCCATGACGAGCCCCGCTGGTATGACATGGACAGCATGATATACATCTCGGCCATCTCTGAGATGGAGGCGGTCATGGGTGACGATGATAAATTTATAGGAGATCTTGTCGAGACTGCCGAGAGTCTGCATCCGAAATTCATTGCCCTGGTGGGAGCACCTATTCCCTACATGATAGGGACGGATCTGGATGCCATTGCCATGAAAGCAGAGCGCCAGACCGGAATACCCTCATTTGCCTTCCCCGCCAATGGGATGGGCGATTACACTGTGGGCGTGAGTATGGCTATGGAGAAGATTGCCTGTTTGTTTGCCTTGAAAGGCAAAAAAGATTGGTTGGCCGTGGATAATAAAAAAGATCAGCCGGACAGGGATAATAATAATGCAGGGACATATGCTGATACCGGATTGGTTGAGAGTGGGGGAAAAGTAGTAAATATACTGGGAATGACGCCGCTGGATTTCTCCGTAAACAGAAGCGGCAAGTCCATCACACAGTGGATAGCAGATCACGGAATGAATATGGGAACCTGCCTCTCCATGGGCTGCACCCTGGAGGATGTTGCAAGGCTCGGCAATGCGGATGTGGACCTGGTGGTCTCCGCCGGAGGCCTTGCTGCGGCAAAGCTTCTGGAAAAGCGTTTCGGAATACCCTATGTCGTGGGAGTGCCTATAGGGGAAACCTTTTCTGAGTACCTGGCTGAGCAGCTGAAAGAGGCAAAGGAAAGCAGCATATCCTACAGGGATATTTACACTGAAGATGCCTCTGTTGCCATAATTGGCGAGGCCGTATATTCCGCTTCACTGGCAGCTGCGATCAAGCTGGAAAGAGGCATCGACGCAAAAGTACTCTGCCCGCTGGATATAGGAAAAGAGCTCTTGCGGCCGTCAGACAAATACACACCGGAGGAGGATGACCTGATCAGGAAGCTTAAAGATTTTAAGATCGTTATTGCAGATCCGCTATACGCATCCCTGACAGACGGACAGGAATTTATACCCCAGCCGCACACCGCCTTTTCCGGGCGTATATATGACAGGGTAAGTCCTAACCAAATTGCTTGTCCTCTCCATGTAAGCGAATCTATAGATAAGATTAAACTGCGTGAAAAACAGGAGCACACTATGAAAAAGATTGCAATATACGGAAAAGGCGGCATCGGCAAGTCCACGACTACGGCTAACCTGGCGGCGGCCTTCTCTCTGTTGGGCAAGCGCGTCATCCAGATCGGCTGCGACCCGAAAGCGGATTCCACGATCAACTTGCTGGGCGGTGAGCCCATGGCACCGGTGATGAACTACATCCGCGACCATGACGAGGAGCCCACGATGATTTCCCAGATTGCCCGGGAGGGCTTCGGCGGCGTTCTCTGCATTGAGACCGGAGGCCCGACGCCGGGGTTGGGATGCGCAGGAAGGGGAATCATCACTACATTTAGTTTGCTGGAGGAATTGGAGCTCTTTGAGACTTACAAGCCTGACGTCGTCCTCTATGACGTCCTGGGGGATGTGGTCTGCGGGGGATTCGCGGCGCCCATCCGTGAGGGCTATGCCGAGGAGATACTCATCGTTACCTCAGGGGAGAAGATGGCACTCTATGCCGCCAACAATATCTGCACGGCGGTGGATAATTTCGCAGACAGAGGATATGCGAAAGTGCGGGGCATAGTCTTAAATCGCAGGGATGTGGAGGACGAGTATGGGAAGGTGGCGGCCTTTGCGGAGCAGAAGGGGATTCCCATAATTGCGGACATCCCCCGTAGCCGGGACATTATCCGCTTTGAAGACCAGGGGATGACCGTCATACAGGGAGACTCAGATTTACCAGTGAGTAAAATATATATTGATTTAGCTAAAAAGTTATGTGAGGTGCCCTCGTAAGATAAGCAGCTCGCTGCGCAGACTGATTGGCTGCTATCACGCGAGCGCCAGATAAGGAGTATATATGAAAGGCCTTTTAAAGTACCTGTCCCCTTTTGCCCCGGATCAGTCCGGTGCGGTGTCCGTCCTGTACGGCCTGGGCGGGATCATCGTCATCTGCGATGCCGGGGGATGTACCGGGAATATCTGCGGATTTGACGAGCCCAGATGGTTTGAGGGCAAGAGAGCGATATTTTCAGCGGGTTTTCGGTATATGGACGCTATCCTGGGCCGGGACGACAGGCTTATAGAGGAGATCGGCGATGCCGCAAAG
>JAJPYU010000021.1 GCA_021204765.1 Clostridiales bacterium | reverse complement strand
AAACTGTCCGTCCGTACCCGGTACATGCACCATAGTCATGACTCCACCGGGCTCAGTCCATACTGTCTCCCTCTCATTGCCCTCGGCATCAAAAAGGATGCACCGGTCATGCTTCTCTGCCGCCACCAGGATATGGGGCTCACCCTTATACATCAGGGGTGCGATGGAATAACATTTTTCCAGATTAGCCAAAACTCTTTTTTCCATACTTACTTTCCTTCCTCCGGTACATCCATACCGGCTTTTCGCATCTTGTCAATGACAAAACGTCTCGCCTCGGCTATCTTCTCCGCGGCCTGATCCACGGTAAGGCACAGGCTGTTGTCCGCCCACATCTCAATGAGGAACATCCCATGATAATCAAGCTCCTTAAGCTTCTTAAAAATTTCCACGAAATGTACTTCTCCCTCACCAAAAGGCACTTCCTTAAACACTCCGGGTCTGGTCTCCTTTACATGGATGGCCACTGTCTCGGAGAGTCCCAGCTCGAACTCTCCGGTGACATCGTGGCTGAAATTGCTCAGATTCCCCATGTCCGGGTAAATCTTAAAATAGGGGGACGGTATCTCTTTTATATAATGGAGCGCCCTGACGATGGTCCCGCAGAACTCTGTGTCCATGATCTCCATCGCCAGTATCACTCCGGCCCGGGAGGCCATAGCCACGGCCTCCCTCATACCCTCAAGAAACAATTCCTTTGTCTCATCATCCGACTCCTCATAGTAGACATCGTAGGTAGCCAGCTGTATGCAGCGTATCCCCAGCTTCACAGAGAGCATTATAGCCTTCTCCATGATATCCATGGCTCTGGCCCTGACTGCCGGATCTTTACTCCCAAAAGGGAATCTCCTATGGCCGCTCAGGCACATGGTAGGCAGGGACATGCCGGTAAAGCGCAGGACCGAGCGGAGATTTTCTATCTCCTCATCGCTCCACTCCAGTCTGGCCAGACGCTCGTCAGACTCATCGATGGAGAGCTCCATATAGTCAAACCCGGCTCTTTTGGCCGCCGTCAGCTTCTCCTCCCAGGTAAAAGCGTTGGGCAATGCTTTCTCATATATACCTAATGGGTTCTTATGTGTACTGTACATATACGCACCTCACTCCTCCCGGTCAGATAGCCATGCCGAAGGAAGCCAGCACGACTATGATCAGGGAAGTCACGATGGGGATGACCATGGCAACCACGAACATATCGAGATAGGAATCCTTGTGAGTCATGCCGCAGAGCGCCAACACTGTAACTGTAGCGCCGTTGTAAGGCAGGTTGTCCAGACCTCCGGATGCGATGGATGCTACCCTGTGGAGTACTCCCGGATCGATCCCATAGGAAAGGAAAGTGTCGCCCATTGCCTCCAGGGCAGCACCCAGGCCACCGGACGCGGAAGCCGTCATGCCGCAGAGGACATTGACTGACAGAACCTCACTGAGCAGCGGCATGGCCGTAAAGCTCAGGACAAAGGTCTGTATGATAAGGAAAATGGGAAGCGCCTTGGTGATAGAACCGAAACCCACGACAGCGCAGCTGTTGATCAGGGGCATCAGGGATTCCTGGGCAGCATCTTTTATTTTTCCGACAAATATACCTTTCAGTTTCTTAAGATTGACAAAGATCATAAACAGAATGGAGGCCATCATAGCCAGCAGTACGCTCCAGGTGCCGCTGTTGGCATCCAGGGTGGTGTCGAACTGCTCCACCAGGTATGCTCCGTCCATGCGGGGATAGATCACCTTGGAGAGAACCAGGTTAAGTACCAGGATGATCACTATCGGGGCAAAGGCCATGACGATATTGGGAATCTGGTCATCCGGCAGCTTTTCCACATTATCATCGTGATCTCCATAACCCTCGCCTTTCTTAACAGCCTTTCTGTAACGCCAGGTCAGCCACACCATACCGCCGGCGAACATAATCGCGGCTGCGATGATACCAAGCCCGGGAGCAGCCCAGGAATCAGTACCGAAGTAGGTCATGGGGATGGTATTCTGCACCTGCGGGCTGCCGGGCAGAGCCGTCATAGTGAAGGTAAATGCGCCCAGGGCAATACATCCGGGGATAAGTCGCTTCGGGACATTTGCCTCCCGAAACAGGATGATAGCCACAGGCAGGACAACAAATGCCACGACGAACAGTGACACACCGCCGTATGTCAGGATAGCGCAGGTGATAACCACTGAAAGGATGGCTCTCTTCGTACCCAGTTTCTCCGAGAAAAACTTGGCGATAGCCGTGGCACATCCTGTGACGTCCATCAATTTGGCAAACACCGCGCCAAGCAGGTAAATGGGGAAATAACTCTTAGCGTAATTCGCGAATCCGCTCATATAAGTCAGGGTGTACTGGGCCATGAAATGTCCCTGCAGGCCGTAAGAAAACAGGACGGCGATCATTGCCGCCAACGGGGCCGCTATTATCACACTGTGTCCCTTAAAGGCCAATACTACCAGAAATGCGATAGCGGCGAACAAACCTATTAATCCAAGTGCTGTCATTTTTTATTCTCCTTTTTTATAACATTGTAATTCTTAAAGATTGAACTGATACTCTCCGTTTACCTGATCTCCTCCCCAGATCTTCTTATAAAGCCTGTTCATCTGAGCACGGCATTTCTGGTATTCCAGGACAGTTTCCTGCTGCGGAAGGTATACTGTGATATCATTGCTCTTTCCGATGGTCTCAAAGGCTTCCGCAACAGATACGTAAGCTCCCATAGACGCAGCCGCCACCATCAGTGCTCCTCGGGCCGTAGCGTCGGCCTTGCCGCGGCGGATGATCTTCTCGCCGTATACATTGCACTGAATCTTATTGAATGGTTCGCTGTTGGTAAGACCGCCGTTTACATATATCTCCGACACACCCACATACTTGCGCATTGTCTCGATACCGTTGCCCAGCTCAAAGCAGATTCCCTCTAA
>JAJPYU010000053.1 GCA_021204765.1 Clostridiales bacterium | reverse complement strand
GGATTATGATAAAGCCATCTGGATCGGTAAATACCAAAATCCTCTTCCTGAGCCGGCCCAAAAGAAAAGGGGAAGGCGAACGAGAGGGAAGATCCGGCCACTGGTTGAACGCCTTGAGGAACTCAAGGCATCAGTCTGCCTGTTTGTCACTTACCTCACCGTTCCGTTTGACAATAATCAGGCGGAGCGTGATCTTCGCATGGTTAAGACCAAAACGAAAGTGTCCGGCTGCTTCCACAGTGAAGAAGGAGCCAGGGATTATTTAAAGATCATGTCATATGTGCAAAGCCCATAAGCGTGGCTTTAATGCATACGACGCGATCAGGAACGCATTGTCTGGGAACCCGGATTACATCTTTCAGTAAGGGGTTCTGAATAGTTACAACCGTTGATAATAAAGGGATGCTGGCAGTGCCGTTAGCTTTTGGATTATCTGTCCAATTCATGCCCGGGCCAGTATCTCCTCCCACCACTCGCGGTTTTCCAGATACCAGCGGATGGTCTTTTTGATGCCGTCCTCGAACTTTGTCTCAGGCAGCCAGCCAAGCTCGTTGTGGATCTTCGTCGGGTCGATGGCGTAGCGCAGGTCGTGGCCTTTTCTGTCGGTGACGAAGGTGATAAGGCTTTCGGGCTTGCTCAGTTCCTTGAGGATCAGTTTCACTATGTCTATATTTTTCATTTCATTGTGGCCGCCGATATTGTAGACTTCCCCGACGCGTCCACTGTGTATCACCAGATCTATAGCCTTGCAGTGGTCCTCCACGTAGAGCCAGTCACGTATATTTTCGCCTTTTCCATATACGGGCAGGGGCTTATTGTAGAGTGCGTTGGTGATCATCAGGGGGATCAGTTTCTCCGGGAAGTGGTACGGACCATAGTTGTTGGAGCAGCGGCTGATGGAGACAGGCAGACCGTAAGTCCTGTGATAGGCCAGCACCAGCAGGTCGGCTGCGGCCTTGGAGGAGCTGTAGGGACTGCTGGTATGCAGGGGGGTCTCTTCCGTGAAGAAAAGGTTGGGTCTGTCCAGGGGCAGGTCGCCGTAGACCTCATCGGTGGAGACCTGGTGATAGCGGGTGATGCCGTATTTCCTGCAGGCGTCCATGAGGACGGCTGTGCCGATTATATTAGTGCTGAGGAATACTTCGGGATTTTCTATGGAGCGGTCCACATGGCTCTCCGCGGCGAAATTCACCACCATGTCGGGATGCTCCTCCTCAAAGAGCTTGTACACTGCCTCCCTGTCGGTGATATTTTCCTTTACAAAACGGAAATTTTCTTTATACATGATGGGCACCAGAGTGTGTATATTCCCTGCGTAGGTCAGGCAGTCCAGACAGACTATCCTGTATGTGGGATGATTTTTCATCATGTAGAATATGAAGTTGCTGCCTATGAATCCGGCTCCGCCGGTTACGATGATTGTCATAATTATACTGCCTTTCAGTTACTTTTCACACGGTAGCCTCCACCCGCATAGCTCTGCATACACTCTCACTGCTTTGCACGCTTTCACACTAAGCTCCTGCTTCGCAGTCACTAAGTGTTCAATGTGTAAATTCGCTTACGCTCATTAAGTGTTCGTAGCATCGCACTCCCGCCTGCTACACAAGTGCAGCATGCTTTCTCGCTCCTTTCGGAGCTAAGACTGCTCATGTGGGTGGAGGTTACCTTTTTCAAAGGTAGTCAGTGCAATTATACGTCTGCTTTCAAGCAAGCTTGAAGCATTCATCTAATTGCACTGGCTACCGTGTGAAAAGTAACCCTTTCAAAACATTTAAATTCTGCCTGGCATCACGGCCTTGATATCTGCATCGTTATTATGATAACATAGCATGAAGAAAAGTGGCAGACAAAACTTGTGTTCGAATTGAAGTTGTGCTATCATAAAAATACTTTTCAGGCTCGCCCCGGCATGTTGTTGCTGCTGCGGTGAGAACTGGCAGATTTTGCAGCATGGCCAGCCGTGACAGGGAGGATCTCATCCTGCGCTGTCCTTAGGAACAGTAGTTAAGGAGTCGGTTTATGCGTATATTACATTGTGCGGATCTGCATCTGGATTCCCGGATGTCATCAAATCTGGATAAGGAAAAAGCGAGAGAGAGGAAGAAGGAGCTCATTCTGACTTTTGAGCGTATGGTGGATTATGCCGCAGGCCATCAGGTGGAGGCCATCCTCATAGCCGGGGATCTCTTTGACACAAGGAACATCTCCGCAACAGCCCGCCATGCCGTCTGGGACGCGGTCTGCGGACATCCTGAGATTACTTTCTTTTATTTACAGGGGAATCATGATACGGAACATTTCTTCTCGGACCGGGAGGAGCTGCCGGAGAATCTGCGGCTTTTCGGGCATAAGTGGCGGACTTACGCCCTGGGAGACGGCCGGGTGAAGGTTTCGGGCCTGGAGCTGTCTTCGGATAATTCAGTGGGAGCCTGGCATTCACTGGTGCTGGATCCGGGGGATTTTAATATAGTCATGCTTCATGGCCAGGAGTCGGCATACAGGAAAAAAGATAAGGCAGAGACCATTAGCCTGAAGGATTTAAAGAATAAGGGTATAGATTATCTGGCCCTGGGCCATGTTCACTCCTATAAGGAAGGAAAGCTGGACGCCAGGGGAGTCTGGTGCTATCCCGGCTGCCTGGAGGGCAGGGGCTTCGACGAGTGCGAAGAGCACGGATTCGTGGTGTTGGATATAGATGAGAACGCAGGTACATGCAAGAGGACTTTTGTGCCGTTTGCATCCCGGAGGCTGTATGAGATTCAGGTGGATATCAGCGGATGTGAGAGCGCTTCTGAAATGATGAAGGAAATACAGTATGTACTTTCCGGAGATAAAGTAAATCTGGCCGGAGATGCTGCATTATCTGAAAATAATATTGAAAACACATTATTATTTAGAGAAATATCAGGTGAAG
>JAJPYU010000033.1 GCA_021204765.1 Clostridiales bacterium | reverse complement strand
ACAAGTAACATTATGATTTCCAGCGCAGCAGAAAGCTGCTGTTGATTATTACGAATACGCTGCCGGCGTTGTGGACCAGGGCTCCTACCACCGGATTTAAAATGCCGGTGATGGCCAGGATGATGGCTACACAGTTTAAGGTCATGGAAAAGGCCAGGTTTCGCCTGATGACCACCATCATCCTGCGGGACAGTGACATGAGGTGGGGCAGTTCCTTTACCTCATCGTCCACCAGGGCGATGTCGGCAGCGTCCACGGCGATATCGCTGCCCACTCCGCCCATGGCGATGCCCACCAATGCCTTTTTGAGAGCAGGAGCGTCATTTATACCGTCGCCTATCATGCAGACCATATCGCCGTTTTCCTGATAATGATCAATGTGATTCAGTTTATCCTCCGGAAGACAATCGGTGTGTACTTCTCTGATATCCAACTGCCCGGCTATAGCATTGGCCGCATTTTCACTGTCTCCGGTCATGAGCACCGGCTCCACATCAAATTTTCTGAGACTGCCGATCATGTCCTTACTCTCTTTTCTCAGAGTGTCTGTCAGGACTATCATGCCCGCGAGAACGCTGTCTATTGCGAGGAAAATCACCGTACTTCCTCCGCTGACATATTTTTCTGATATTTCCATATGTTCTGCTGAAACGGAAATGCCATATTCATCCAGCATCTTTGTATTTCCGGCAAGGACTTGCCTCTCTGATACCACAGCTGACACGCCCTGCCCCGGCATCATGGAAAACTCTGTTACGGTAAGAAAGTCTGCTTCATTTGCAGCAGTGTCTGTATCCGGCAGGCTCTCCGAACCATTTTGCTTCATGTAACAGGATACTATAGCTTTGCCCAAAGGGTGCTCGGACAAATGCTCTGCGGAAGCGGCAAAACGATATATGTCTTTCTCGGAATATTCAGGGCTGACACTGACCACAGCAGTCACCTCGGGCTTCCCATAAGTCAGGGTGCCGGTCTTGTCGAAAGCTATCTTTTTCACTTTCGCCAGACGCTCCAGAGCATCGCCTTCCCGGACAAGAAAGCCGTGTTTTGTGGCATTTCCGATTGAAGCCATAATAGCGGTAGGTGTGGCCAGTACCAGGGCGCAGGGACAGAACACGACCAGTATTGTCACTGAGCGTATGATCTGTCCGGTAAATATCCAGGTCAGGATCGACGCCGACAGAGCGATAACCACTATCCAGGTAGCCCAGCGGTCAGCCAGACCGACTATCTTAGCCTTCCCGGCGTCCGCGGACTGAACCAGCCGTACCATCCGCTGGATGGAACTGTCCTCGCCGACCTTTGCTGCCCGCATATCGAAAGCCCCGAACTGATTTACTGTACCGCTTTTGACCTCGTCACCGACAGTCTTGTCCACCGGGAGGGATTCACCGGTCATCACAGCCTGATTTATGGAGGTCTCACCTTTTATAATGATACCGTCCACCGGTACGCTCTCTCCGGGCAGGACTCTTAGGATATCCCCCACTTTTACCTCTGTGGCGGGAATCTCCCGTTCTGTCTCTCCCTCCAATATCCGGGCAGTCTGGGGAGTCAGGTGCACCAGTTTCTCTATGCCGGCCCTGGCCCGGGCAACAGTCAGATCTTCCAGAAGAGCTCCTATCTGCATGATGAAAGCCACTTCACCGGCGGCAAAGTGCTCCCCGATGCATACGGAGGCTATCAGCGCCAGAGAGACCAGCACATCAGCCTTGATGTCAAAGCGTGTTACCAGACCGATAACGGCCTCTATGAGTATGGGAATGCCGCAGAGGATGATGGCCACCCAGGCAATATCAAAGGGCAGCATAGGAAATACTTTAAATATACTCAGGAGAAGCGAGATCCCCGATATCACCAGCAGGGTAATGTCTTTCTTCGTTCCGCCCAGCTTCAAAAACGCTTCTATCTTTTCCGAGGCTTTTTTCATGACATTCTCCATTCCGCCGCTTTTTCAATCAGCAACACAAATAGTTTTTAGAGATACATGCTTGCTTCGCAAGCAGCACCACAGATAACAGTCGATTGCTCCGCGTTTCACACAGCTCTGCATACACTCACACAGCTTTGCACGCTTTCACACTAAGCTCGAAAAGACCTCACTAAGTGTTCAATGTGTAAGCTCGCTTGCAATTTATGGATATCCTCCGTCGAAATCATTACAGGTATTTATACCTTGCCTCTTCGCCCTGTCCTTCTAATTCAAAGCTGTAATACGGGCAGATCTGCGGATCATCAATAACCCGGTAGAGCTGATACAGCTGGGGCAGGAACACTTCCCAGTTGCCGGTCTCCTCCGCTGCGTGGGCCGCCCAGATCAGTCCGGAATCCTCGTACTGGTCACCCTCCTCGTGGAGCGGTATGGCAGAGGACATTCCCACGACTCCGCACTCACTGGACTGCCACTGATGTACGCGATAAGCTTCCTTCCGGCTCTTCTCCGGATCATAGGTCTCTTCCCTGCCCTCCAGATTGAAGCCCACGGCGATAATGGCATGGTCATATTTTAAAACCCGGCGCACGTGGGCCGGCACTTTCGCCACATCATCCAGACGGATGTACGGTGTGATCAGATTCCCGTCATTCCACTTCTGCGGGGCTCTGTGGATGGATCCGATAGGCCCGTTCTCCCGGGGATCGATCATCCAGCTTAAGCCCACATGCTGATTCGGATGCCAGAGATTGTCACATTTCTCCATGTTGCACCAGAACCAGTTCAGCATTCTTGCCGTTACCCCATCCAGTTCCCAGTCCAGATGTGTTCCCAATTCATCCTGTCTTGTCTGTTTTAACATTGTCGTCCCTCCTTTTCATAAGACTATGATATATTTTAAAATAAATAACATTTTAAATCAAACCATATTCTGCCTCAAATGCGTTCATCGTGTATTTTCTCCGAAATTATATTAACATATCAGGCA
>JAJPYU010000145.1 GCA_021204765.1 Clostridiales bacterium | reverse complement strand
GAAATCTTTCGTGGAGAGGTATCAGGATGACGGGATTATCTGGTTTCTGGAGTCCTGCGACTTGAACCCCATGGGCATACGCCGTGCCCTCTGGCAGCTGGAGCAGGCAGGGTGGTTCACTCACCTGGCGGGCTTTCTCATCGGGCGCCCCCTCTGCCACGGCGACGTCTTCCTCGGCATGGACCAATACAACGCCGTCACAGGTATTCTCTCGAAATACGGCGTCCCTATCCTCATGGACCTGGATATAGGCCACATCCCGCCGTCTATGCCGCTGATCTGCGGCAGCTATGCAGAGGTGGATACACACGGAAATAATATTTCTATAGACATGATTTTGAAATAATCATCTTATATATGGGCTTTTCCTGCCGGGAGAATTTCTCCTCGTACTCCGTCATAATGTTTCCTGCATTCATGGCGGAGTCGCGGTGCAGGTCACTGGTGGCGGCGACAAGCTTCCACCCGGCAGGATCCAACTGTGTCAGGGAAAATTCAAAGAGGTCTTTGTTATCCGTCTTAAATTCGATTTGTCCCTCCGGAACCAGTATCCTATCATATTTATTAAGGAAGTTCTCCGAAGTCAGCCTCCGCTTCGCATGGCGGTCTTTGGGCCAGGGATCGGAAAAATTCAGATATATTTTCCCCACCTCACCTGGTGCGAACATGGAACAGATATTTACCGCGTCCATCCTCAGAAATCGAATATTGTGAAGAGGCTTATCCCGCCCATCCAGCTTTTCGGTGGCCCGGACCAGGACGCTGTCGTATTTCTCTATTCCCACATAATTAATATCCGGATGCATTTCCGCCAGGGTGAGGAGAAACTGCCCCTTCCCCATCCCTATCTCCAGATGCAGCGGATTATCATTTTCAAAAATTTCCTTCCACTTCCCGGCCAGGGGCTTGCCATCATCAATACAGTAAGGGTGGGCCGCCACCATCTCCATGGCACCGGGGATATTTCGCAGTCTCATATTTCCTCCTAAAATCAGCTTTATCTTATCCTAATCGAAATTTGGAAATATGTCAAAAGTTGACTAAATCCCGCGTCTATGGCATACTACTCATGACTGTGCATATTTTGTTGCATGGATTTCATTGAGGCGGAAGTATTTCCCCGCCATCATACCGGAGCAGGGACTATGAAGAATTTTGCTAAAAAATTCATATCGGCGGTAGTTGTAGCCGCTATAATAATCTGCTGTATGCCTGCAGTAGTGTTTGGCACAGTCTCCACAGACAAGATAAATATTTCTGCTGGTTCTGATGAAGCGTCCGGATCGGAAAGCAGCGATTCAGAGGATGGATCTGCTGCAGTGAGAGCCTCAGAGGATATGATATCGGCCTCATCTGACAATGCAGTCTGGCCTGAAGGCCCTGAGATAGAGGCAGAGAGCGCCATAGTCATGGATGCGAATTCCGGACTGGTGCTCTATGAAAAGGAAGCAGACAAGCAGCAGTATCCCGCCAGCATCACAAAGATAATGACCACTCTCCTGGCTCTGGAGAACTGTTCCCTTGATGAGACGGTGACATTTTCAAAGGATGCAGTATACAAGAATGAGGGGGACACTTCACATATCGCCAGGGATGTGGGTGAGGAGATGAGCCTGGAGGACACGCTCT
This sequence comes from Clostridiales bacterium, assembly GCA_021204765.1. GTDB lineage: Bacteria > Bacillota > Clostridia > Lachnospirales > Lachnospiraceae > Eubacterium_I. The sequence continues at coordinate 1,303 of JAJPYU010000145.1, read as the reverse complement.
ACGCAGTCATGCTGGAGTCCGCCAATGAGTGCGCCTGGGCGGTGGCTGAGCATGTCTGTGATGGAGATGAGGCCGCCTTCGTGGATCTGATGAATGAGAAGGCGGCTGAGCTTGGCTGTACCAATACGCATTTCAATAATCCCAACGGCCTGCCCGATGAGGATCACTATACCAGCTGCCGCGACATGGCCCTGATCTCCCAGGAGGCTATAAAAAATGCTATGTTCCGCAAGATCATCGGCACAAAGCAATATGAAATCCCTCCGACAAATAAACACGATGAGGTGACTCCTTTAAATAACCATCACAGAATGTTGAATCCATATAAAGGCTCGGAGTATCTCTATGAATATTGTATCGGCGGGAAGACCGGATACACTGAGGCGGCCGAGAATACTCTGGTAACTTTTGCGGAGAAAGATGGCGAGCTCCTCATCTGCGTGGTCATGAAGACCATGTCTCCTTATGATGATACCAGGGCGCTCTTCGATTACTGCTATGACAATTTCGATTACTATAATATATCTGAGAATGAGACCAGGATAGTTGACGATTCAGATTTCGCTGAGGCGGACACTGATGCGGCAATAGTCTTGCCGATGGGAGCGAATTTTAATGACACCGACGTGATGATTTCCTTTGAAAATGTCTCGGATTCTGTGCTGGGGACTTTCGTCTATACCTATGGCGGCAGGCAGGTTGGCTCCATGGACATACTGGTCAGCGATATGGAGCCGGATATTTTCCAGTTTGATGAAACCTATCAGACTGAGGAGGAGGATCCGAACGTGTCTGCCTTAGACAGATTCCTGGGTGAGATCCAGTCGATTGCAGAGAGCGCCCTTGCCGGGGAGCTGCCCACGTGGGAGCTGGTGATCGGCATTGCCATCCTGGCGGCCATTGTGGCGCTCATAGTGATATTTATAGTCAGCCGAGGCAGGCGCCGGGCGGAGAGAAGGGCGCGGAATAAGCGATATAAGACTATCAAGCAATACAAAAGGGGAAATAGGCGGCGGGGCCGCAGATGGTAGAGATGATTGAGGATTGCTCTGTGTCAGGCCCAGTTGTCCTTCTCCTCCGCATACACCTCCGACAGAATGGCGGCCAGATTGGTAAACTCAAAGTAATTGTGTCCCAGCAGCAGATGCAGTATGGGCTCCGGGAAAGTCATGCCGTTCTCAAGCATATATATGCCAATTTCACCGGGCAGGTAACCCGGATCGAAAATCTGATTGCGGTTCCCAATGCGATGAGCGTCTGCCGGATCTCTCATGGAATCTCTGAGACTATACCTCCTCAGTAC
>JAJPYU010000124.1 GCA_021204765.1 Clostridiales bacterium | reverse complement strand
AGTTGTTTATAAGAGACTGGTTCCTGTGTATGTGGTCGTGCCAATAGAGGACGTGTCAACAGAAGAAGGATTCCATGTAACCTGCTCAGAAACAACCGACTCGTCTCCACTGTCGCTGTAGGTGACATCGACAGTTGTAGGCAACGTCACGGATGTTCCCTTGGATACTGTATTTTCGAAACTCTCTACATCCTCCACTGTCAGCTTGTCCGTGCTGGCTCCGCCTCTCACATACTCCCAGACATGCATTGCCGCTGTCACATATCCATCAGGATAGAACAGTGCCTGGTTATCCCACTGGCTGCCGCCATAATCTGCGGTATCTGAAGCATAAGATGTGGAAGCACTGGTGGCCCAGCCGGAGCCGTATTCCTCCCAGAGCTCCATATTGGCGGCTACCTGCTCATCGTAAGTAGGATTGGTAGTATCATCAAGGCCTGTGGTATCACCGACAGTGATCCATGCAGGCTCCCAGTAGTAAATTCCCAGTCCACCGGCGTCGCTTACTGCTGCGATGACGTCTCTCATGGCTGATGCCTGTCCCTGAACAGTTGCGGCATAAGTCTCATCCCCGGTGATGCTTGTGACAGAGTTGGTTGTGCCATCTGTGTCGTCCAGAGTATAGACATAACTGGTCTCAGCGACCATGACATCCTTACCATAAGTCTCCTCTACCGTCTCCATCTGGCTCTCCAGATTGGCATATGTTCCATGCCAGAAAGGATAGTAGGATGTGGCCAGGACATCATAATCAACATTATATGTGCTAAGAGTGCTGGCCCAGCTTGTCATGTTGCCGCTCTCAGGGTCAGTCACATGGATGACGACCTTGACAGCATCATCCGAACCATAGGTGGTCTTTGAGAAGCTTCTCACCGCTGCGCTGCCTGCATTAAACAGTGTGCACATATCCGATTTATTGGATACTCCACAGATGCCGCCGGTAGTCTCATTTCCAACCTGAACCATGGAGATAGTGGCGCCGGTATCTGCTATTTTAGTTAAGGTCTCAGATGTGAAATCTTTTATTGCCGTTTCCTTTTGAGCGACAGTATAGCCCGCCCAGGCTTTAGGCTCCTGATATTTTCCAGGATCAGCCCAGAAATCTGAGTAGTGGAAATCAATCAGCATATCCAATCCTGCGTTGGCACAGGCTGAGGCAATAGTCACTGCTGTATCCACATCACAGGTTCCTGCGCCGTAGGTATTTCCATTTGAATCATAGGGGTCATTCCATATGCGGACACGAATCGAGGTCACTCCGTTGTCTGCCAAGAATTGACAGAACTGTGTGATGGTTGACAGTTCGTTTCCATCATAGTCATAATACTTCACACCGCTGGCATATTCGGACACAATCGTGGAGATATCCATACCCATGATAAAATCATCCGAGAGGCCATCGACCTTCTTGACATTTATCTCAGCGTCGTGAACCACCTCATCCTTTGAAACTGTAATGGTTATGGTCTCTGTTGCAATTTCCCCTGATTCACTCGATAGTGTGGCTGTCACAGTATAATCACCAACGCTGGGGAAGGAAACTGTTGCCTCAATGCCTGAATCATCTGTAAATACGGCATCCTCCATGTCAGAACCGTCTGCCGTAGCAGTCCAGGTGAGAGTCACATTATCATCAGTCAACGAACTGTCATCTGTCACTGAGACTCCGGCATTGGTAAGTGCGGCGGTAAGGGATACCGTCTCATTCTGAATCGGAGACGACGGATCAGCAGAGAGGGAGGTAATATCCCAGCCCTCTGTGTTTTCAGTCACAGTTAGATTATTAATGGTATAACCGCTTATCTCATCCCATCCCGAATCCTGTAAACTGGCATATAAATAATATGTGCTTCCCGTTTCGAAAGTAATATTTTCATCTGTCGTGATACTAATGGAAGCATTTAAAGTATCATCGGAGTCCGCCTCTTTCCACTCTGAATTATTGTTTGTAGGGTGCATAGTATAATAAATGTGATATCCCAATGCATCCCACTCATCACTGGTCAGTGCGGTGCCATTTTTATATACTGTAGCGACAATGGGTACCGTGCTGTTTAAAGGAAGGCTGGTACCGTCACCGCCGCCATTGATGGTTGCTGTGACGGTGTAGACATCCTCTTCGCTATACTCATAAACTTTGGCTACATTGCTGGCATCATATTCATTCATGTAGAAAAATCCGACCCAATTATTCGCCTCTGTTGCAGTATCCTCATCATTAATAGAAATAGTTTTTGCACTTGATGTTATATAGAAACCATAGGTGGAATCATAGCTCCACTGGGCATCTGAATGAGTCCAAATTTGAGCGCCCATCCATATTCCATTCCAATCACTTGAACTGCCGGTCCAGGTATGTTCAAGATAATAGCTGCCATTCATTAAATTCCAATAGCTTCCATCACTGGAATCTGCTGTTGCTGTCCATATAGCAGAGTCTGAAAAGCTGGAATCATATCCAACACTACTACCACTGTAATTTGTCAGATATTCACCGGCCTGGTTCATGATTACATAGGTTCCACCCTCTGTGATTGATGTTGCCACACTGTCACTGACGGAACTGGCCAGAGCTATGCCATAATCTTCCGCCTCATCTCCGCCCACCTCCGTCGCGTAGACCGATGACGGCATCATGGTCAATGTCAGGGCAACTGCGGCAACCAGTGTCAGACATCGCTTCCAGAATTTTTTGATGCTGCTCCTCATAAAATCTTCCCTCCTTAACATTGGTTCTTAACCAGCCGCACAACCAACTCTGGGGAGGAAAAAAACCGGGAAAAGTGCTATCTGTGAAACACCCCCCCCGGGAGATTTTGGCCATGAACTGCGGCTGGATTTTTTACCTTATAATAAATAATTATAGTATATAAAATATAAAAAAGCAAAGACTATTTCACCAAATTCACGCAAATTCGCACAAGTTTGTTCAATATACTTGTTCTCACCGCACCAGCAGCGGAGTGCCTGGCGC
>JAJPYU010000098.1 GCA_021204765.1 Clostridiales bacterium | reverse complement strand
CTTTCGGGATTTTGCAGATTATTCCTCTCCCGGATCTTCCCCAGAATAAAAAAATCGAGGCAGAGCCTGTATTTCAAAGCTCTGCCCCTATATATTATGAAATTTGTTATAATGTCTGCGCCAGCTGTTTCAGGATCGCAGCCATGTTCGGATCAGCCAACAGTTTGGCCAGCATCTCCTGGCTGCTCATTTCTTCGGCCGGTGCCGGTGCCGGATCAGCTGCCGGCGCGGGCGCCGGTTCCGCCGGTTCCTGTGTCTCTGCGGCCTTCCCTCCGGAATAGAAAGCCTCCTCAAAACGCTGGGCATTTTTCCTGCGGTCTTCATCAATAATGTGGGAGTACACATCCGTGACCATCTTGACCTGCGCATGTCCCGAATCTCCCTGCACTGCTTTCACATCGCCGCCGTTCAGCTTCAGCTTGTATGTGATACTGGAATGGCGCAGGCTGTGGAAAACGACCTTCGGCAAATCATTATCTTTGATCAGCTTCTGGAAAGAACGGGTGATGACCTGCGACTCCATCGGCCGGCCGTTCGGGTTGGCGAAAACCATATTGTAATCATAATATTCATCCCCGAACAGTTCTTTCAGTTCCTCGATCTCAGCCTTACGCGCCACGAGCATTTCCGCCACAGTCCTGGGCAGAAAAATCTTCCGAACGCTGGTCCTGGTCTTTGGAGTTTTCAGTACCAGCGCTGTACTGTTTCTGACCAGGACTGCCGGGAATTTAAAAATCACATCCTTCTCATCGAGATTCTCCAGCGCGTCCTTATTGACCCGCTGCAGTTCCTTATTGATAAAGATGCTGGCGTTCCCCGTCTCAATGCTGACCGGGGAGATGTCCACGCAGTCCCAGGTCAGCCCCAGCATCTCACCCATACGAAGAGAACAGGAAAAAGCCAGGTTGAGGGCCAGCTTCAGGATGTCATCATCACAGAGCTCGATGGCCTTGAAAAGAATTTCCGCCGTCCAGATATCCCTCGTGGCATGTTCCTCCTTCGGCAGCGTCGCATGCTCCACCAGATTACGGCTTATCAGCTCCCATTTGACTGCCTGGTTAAAGGCATTGCGGAGCAGCTTATGGATCTCGCGAACAGTATGAACCGAGACATATTCGTTCTTGGCCCTGCCGCATCTCGGGATCACTGCCTTAACTTTCAGCAGATCCTGATAATACTTATCCATAATCCTCGGTGTAATATCATCAAGCTTCATGTCCCCGATGATGGGTTTAATATAATTGGAAATCAGATTCTTGCGACTTTCATATGTGGACATGGCCCAGGTATTCACCCCATAAATGGATACGTAATCCTCCAGCAGGTCATTGAGCGTCTTGGAGGCGGGCACGATAAAAGTCCCGCTTTCCTGCTCGAATTCCACCTGAGCTTTCCTCTTTTTCGCCTCCGCATTTGTATCGAAGGTTTCCCACTTCTGCCGTTTGTTTCCGTTTTCATCCGTATAAGTGTAGACAACGGAAAACTTCTTCTTCCTCTTAATGATCGAGGCCATTTTCTTCACTCCTTTCTGCGATCTGCTCCGGCTGGCAATCTGCCAGTTTATAGCGGTTCTGGCTGCCATACCATTTCTCAAAGCTGGCTTTCGTGATCCGCTTTTGTTTCCCGACATAAATGATCTCGAAAACATCGGCGGCTACCAGATAGTAAACAGCATTCCGCGTCACTCCCAGGAGCCTCGCGACCTCCGGCATGGAAAAAGACAGCGCCATCAGTTTCTTTTTTTCAGCATCCGCATTGCTCACGTAACGGGGCTGCGAAAGGTACCACCTGTCAAAACTGGATCTTTCGACACAGCGTTTCCCATATACCATCCTCGTCTCAAGATGATACCGGTGAATCACCCACTCGACGGACTTCCTGGAAATATTTAGAACTTCCATGATATCACTCACTGTCATCAGTTCATCCTTCAGCGCCTGTCCCGGTTTGGTACCGTCAACTTTTCTGTATGTAAACTGATGATCATACCAATCCTCAAAGCTGTCGATCATCACCCGCATGACGCCGGCGGCCTGAATTGTTTTGAAATATCCCTTCTTGATCAGCCAGTATGAATCCGTCTTTTTTAAGCCCAGGAGACGCCCCATCTCCATGACCGACATGCTGGTTTTATTCTGTTGTCCTTCCATTTGGCTTATCCTCCCTGTAACATGTTTCTAGTCCTGACAATCCAGCCACTCGTCAAAACTCTTCTTGGAAATCCGGATAGAACCGCCAATCCTGACCGAGCGGAATAAGTTCTGCTTTACCAACTGATAGGCCGAATTGCGTCCGATCCCCAGGATGTCCTGAATCTCATCTACAGTGTATGTACGTTTCTCGTAGTTTTCTGTAGAAACAGCGTTCTCATTTTCCCGATTCAACTTCTCAATCTGCGCTTCAAACATATGCTTATGCTCCCTTCTTACGATATGTGTTTATAAAAGATACAGCCGGGTTTCTCATCCCCGGCTATATCTTATCAAACTGAAAGCAGTTTTCGAAGTTTGGCGATTTCGGATTGCCATCCTTGACAAATTTAAATTTGCTGATCTAACCAGGCATCAAAACTCTTTTTGGAAACACGGATTGTGCCGCCGATTCTGACAGAATGAAACAGATTCTTCTTCACCAGCTTATACGCGGATGTCCGTCCGATCCCCAGGATATCCTGAATCTCATCAACCGTGTAGATCCTCTTATCAAAACTTTCAGAAACCGGAACGGGGTTCGCTTCCGTCTCCCGGTTTAATGCTGCAATCTTTTCTTCAAACATTTCTTTCATCTCCTATATGTTATTTCTCGTTATCTTCCGTACCGGTATCCTCATCCGGTACATTCATGGTTTCCTCAGCGGTCTTATCATCAGACCCGCCGCATGCTTCCGTATCATCCTGCGCCTTGTATTCCTCCGCCTGATGCATCAGCCCCAGCTCAACTTCCAGGCACTGCTCGATCTCCGCCATATGTCCGGCGGAGAGATGCGCCATATACT
>JAJPYU010000250.1 GCA_021204765.1 Clostridiales bacterium | reverse complement strand
ATTTCTTTATAGCCGACCCCCTGTCTCTCCATGCCGGTGGGGGAGGTGTAGACGCATTTTCCCTCGTCGAATATCTGGGTCAAAAGGCGGCGCATGGTGTAGCTGCCGCCGGGAAGGCGGGTGCGCTTCCAGGTGGAGATGGGATCGAAGAGAACCATGTCTTTCGTCTCGTCGAAGGTCTCGTCGGCCAGACAGATCAGGTCGGCTTTTATCTTGCCGGTCTCCCTGTCGTAGATGCGGCAGATCTCTTTATTTCCGGGGTTTGTGACTTTCTCAGTATTTTCAGAGAGCTTTATCTTCGGGATGAACTCCCCCTTTTCGTTGCGGATGGCTGCCAGCTTATAGACGCCGCCGAAAGCAGGCCAGTCCTTGGAGGTGATGAGGCTTGTGCCCACGCCCCAGGAAGTGATGGTAGCACCCTGGATCTTCAGGGCTTCGATAAGGTACTCGTCCAGATCGTTGGAGGCTGAGATGATGGCATCCGGGAAGCCGGCCTCATCCAGAGCGTTTCTTACTTTCTTGGAAAGATAGGACAGGTCGCCGCTGTCCATGCGGATGCCGTAGCCTTTCATCTCTATGCCGGCTTCGCGCATCTCCGTAAAAACCCGGATGGCGTTGGGCAGGCCGGATTTCAAAGTATCGTAGGTGTCGATCAGGAGAATGCATGCCTGGGGATAGAGCTTGGCGTATGTCTTAAAGGCCGTGTATTCATCCGGGAAGCTCATGATCCAGCTGTGGGCGTGGGTGCCCTTAACGGGTATGTTAAATGTCTGGCCGGCCAGGACATTTGAGGTGCCGTTGCAGCCGCCGATGACCGCAGCCCGGGCTCCAAGGATGCCGGAATCAGGACCCTGGGCGCGTCGGAGGCCGAACTCCATGACGCCGTCGCCCTTGGCCGCGTAGCAGACCCGGGAGGCCTTGGTGGCGATAAGGCTCTGGTGGTTGATGATGTTGAGGATAGCGGTCTCCACCAGCTGGGCTTCCATGATGGGAGCGATGACCTTTATGATGGGCTCACGAGGAAAGATGACCGTGCCCTCGGGTATGGCCCAGATGCTGCCGGAGAAGCGGAATGTGCTGAGGTATTTTAAAAAGTCCTCGTCGAAAATATTAAGGCTCTCCAGATAGCGGATGTCGTCGGTATTAAACTGCAGGTTCTTGATGTAGTCTATGACCTGCTCCAGGCCGCAGGAGATGGCATAGCCGCCGCCGGAGGGATTGTCCCGGTAAAAGGCGTCGAATACGACGACCTCCCGGTTGCCGGCCTTAAAATATCCCTGCATCATGGTAATCTCATATAAGTCAGTAAGTAAAGTTAAGTTCTGTGCTCTCATAATATCCCCTCATATTCGTATAAGCGCGTGCCGCTGCCGCGACACGAAAACAAGTAACATTAGTATACGCTTTTTCCCGAAAATGTAAAGAAAATTTAAAGGGGTTGTGAGGACACCGCCAAGACTCTCTTGAAGATTTCAGTTAAAGAATTGCCTGGTTATATATTTTACCTAAGCTTTTCAAGAACTTTGAGAGTGAGTTCGTAAGTCTGTTTCACGGATTTGATATTAAGTCGTTCGCGGGTCGTGTGGATGTCAGACATCTGTGGTCCGTAGGAGATGCAGTCCAGGCCGGGCAGCTTAACGGAGAGGATGCCGCACTCAACGCCGGCGTGGATGCCGGTGAGGGTGGGACGTTTTCCGCTGAGCTTCTCGTAGGTCTCGGACATTATCTTCTGTATGCGGGAGCCGGGGATATACTCCCAGGCGGGATAGGAGCCCTCAACTGCGGCGTGGCCGCCGAGTATTTCCGTCAGGTCTCCCATACGCTTTATGAGCCACGCTTTTTCAGTGGCTGAGGAGCTGCGGACGGAGTAGGTCAGCTTCACTTTATTTTCGCTCATGGCGATCACTCCCAGATTAAGGGAGGTCTGGATCATATCCGGTATGTCGGGCATCCGGCGCTGGATGCCGGCGGGGAGCAGCTCCAGGGCAGCTATGAGCGGCTTTGCCGACTCCTTCACCACAGCCATCACGGCTCCGCCTGAGAGGGGAGTCAGGGAGAAGGTCATATCCGGCTCCTTGGTCGCGTATTCCCTCCTTATATCACTGCAGAATCTGCTGACGGCCCCCTCCAGGGCGGCGGTGTCCTTTTCTTTTATGATCAGGCGCACTGCGGCTTCCACAGGGATGGCATTGTCCACCTCGCCCCCGCATATATCTACGATGCCGAAATCGACGGCATCACTTATCTCAGCGAGAAATCTGCCCAGAAGCAGGTTGGCGTTGGCCTGCTCCAGGTGGGCATCCCCTCCGGAGTGTCCGCCGGTGAGGCCGCTGATCTCAAATTCAAATACAGAGCCGGTCCTGCTTTCTCTAACCACCGGAAAGATGCATTTCACTGTGGCTCCTCCGGCGCAGCTGGTGAGAAAGCAGCCGTCCTCCTCGGAATCCATGTTGAGGAGAATACTGCTGGTCAGGTCGGAAGCATCCAGGGCGGAGGCTCCCAGCAGGCCTATCTCCTCATCGACAGTAAAGACTGCCTCCAGGGCCGGATGAGGGAGAGTATTGTCATCCAATATGGCCAGGCAAAAGGCCAGGGCGATGCCGTCATCACCGCCCAGGGAAGTGCCCCTGGCGTATATCCATTCACCGTCCTCAGTGATGGCGGGAAGAATGTGATCGTGCTCCAGGTCCAGCCCGCAGCCCTCATTCTTTACCGTTACCATATCCATGTGTCCCTGGAGCATGACGGTGTCGGCATGCTCATAGCCGGGGGTGGCAGCTTTTTTTATTATCACATTGCCGCAGGTCTCCTTGCGGTATCTCAGGCTGTGATCCACGGCAAATTTCACCAGATAGTCGCTGATGGCCGCAGTGTTACCCGAGCCGTGGGGTATGCTGCAGATGTCGTCAAAATATGAAAATACATTTTTGGGTTCAAGCTCACGTATTTTTGACATTCCTTACTCCTTTTGTCTGATCATATGATGCTAAGGTCAAAAGGTATGATACCTACGGATTGCTACGTGCTACGCACAGCTAACGCATACACTCTCACTA
>JAJPYU010000286.1 GCA_021204765.1 Clostridiales bacterium | reverse complement strand
GAATAACGGTGTACTGCCGCTTAAGAGTGATTTAAAGAAGATCGCACTTTTCGGAAACGGTGCCAGAAGGACGGTAAAAGGAGGCACCGGTTCCGGAGATGTCAACAGCCGTTTTATAATAAATGCTGAGCAGGGCCTGGAGGATGCAGGATATGAGATTACCTCCAAATCCTGGCTCGATCAGTATGACAAAATTGTCGAAGATGCCCGCATTGTATATTTCAATCAGATCCATCAGGATTTCATGTCCCGGGGTGATGATGCTATAGCGGCAATCTTCAGCAATCCTTTCACAGAGCCTGAGATCCGGCCCATCACCGGATCCGATCTGGCGGAATGCGATGGTGATACAGCCATTTATATTATTGCGCGTAATTCCGGAGAGGGTAAAGATCGCAGGCCGGTGCCCGGGGATTATGAACTTTTTGAGGTGGAGAAGGCTGCGATCAGGACTCTGGAGAGCGCCTTTTCACATGTCATCGTGGTGTTGAACGTCGGCGGGATCATGGATACAAAGTTCCTGCGAGACGAGGCAGGGATTGACGCAATACTTCTGATGAGCCAGGCCGGGAATATTGGCGGGTATGCCCTGGCGGATGTGCTGACGGGGAAGGTTACTCCCGGCGGACATCTGACCGACACCTGGGCGGAGAATTACAGCGACTATCCCTGCTCGGATACCTACAGCCATGTCAACGGGGATGTGGACGATGAGTATTACCGCGAGGGTATATATGTGGGATACAGGTACTTTGATACCTTTGGTATAGCTCCGGCATATCCTTTCGGATATGGGCTGTCCTATACCACTTTTGATGTGGAGACAGAAGCTGTCACTGTCGACAGAGGAAATATAAGTGTAACTGTATCCGTAAAGAATACCGGGGATACTTACAGCGGACGCCAGGTGGTGCAGCTGTATTACTCCGCACCGGAGGGAAACCTGGAGAAGCCTTACCAGGAGCTGGCCGGATATGCGAAGACGAAGGAGCTGGCCCCGGGTGAGGAGGAGATCCTGACCATCAGCTTTGATGTGGAATCCATGGCTTCCTACGATGAGGAAGGAGCCTGTTACGTCCTGGAGGAGGGCAGCTATTATATCCGTGTGGGTGTTCACTCCAGAGCGACGAAGATCGTGGCTGCCATAGATATTGAGGATAATCTTGTAACATTGTTCCTTTCAAACCGGCTGCCCCTTGACTGTGAGATGGAATTGTTGTCCGCAAAAAAGGCTTCTTCCTATTCATATGAGGGGGAGGAGAAGGAAAAAGCTTCTGTACAGCATTTCCTTATAGATGAGTCTGACATTCCCTGCGGGGTGATCATTTACAGTGACGCTCCGGAAGAATTGCCGAAACCGGATACCGATAAAGTGCTGACTGCCGATGATGTCAGGGAGGGCAGGGCCACTCTGGAGGAGCTGGTGGCGCAGCTTAGTGTGGAGCAGATGGCGGAGCTTTGCGTGGGCACCGCCAGAGGAGGCGGATTCGGAAGTGAATCCGTGATAGGATCGGCTTCCGCTGTAGTCCCCGGTGCCGCCGGAGATACCACCTCGATCATGACAGAGGACAGGAATATCCGGAATATGATACTGGCTGACGGGCCTGCCGGCTTAAGGCTGGCTCATAATTTCAAAGTCGGGCCAGACGGCAATAAATTGCCCGGTGTGGATACGGCACTGCCCGGACTGGAGGAGATTGTGGGGAAAGTTCCGGATTCTGAGGTACCGGAAGGAACCGTGGATTATTATCAGTACTGCACGGCTATCCCCATCGCCACGCTGCTGGCCCAGACCTGGGATCCTGCTGTAATAGAGGAGGCCGGTTCCATAGTCGGCGAGGAGATGAGGGAGATGGGTGTGACCCTGTGGCTGGCACCGGGCATGAACATTCACAGGAACCCCCTGTGCGGCAGGAATTTTGAGTATTATTCCGAGGATCCGTTGGTGGCGGGGACCTGCGCCGCGGCTGATACAAGGGGAGTACAGAGACAAGGCGGTATCGGCACCACCATAAAGCATTTTGCCTTCAACAACCAGGAGGACAACCGTATGCACACCAACGCCCATATAAGTGAGCGGGCAGCCAGGGAGATATTCCTCAAAGGTTTCGAGATAGCAGTGAAGCAGGCTCAGCCTCTGTCCATCATGACATCATACAACCTGGTGAACGGCATCCACACAGCCAACAACTATGATCTGCTGACTGCCATCTGCCGGGATGAGTGGGGATTTGAGGGATTTGTCATGACTGACTGGGGCACCACCGGAAGCATAGAGATGGAGCCGGGCAAAACCTTCAAGTATGGCTGCTCCAGCTCTGCGGGCTGTGTGAAGGCAGGGAATGAGCTGACCATGCCGGGATGCCAGGAGGATGTGGATGAGATTATCCGCTCCGTCGGTGCCAAAGAAGGGGAAGTGGAATATCCCCTGACACTGGGCGAACTGCAGGAGGCCGCGAGACGGCTGCTGGCAGTGATCCTTAAGACATCCGTGTACGATGACTGATGCTAACAGATATAAGAAAAAATTATGATGGAGGACAGCATTATGGCAGTAGGAAGATCAAAAGAGGAAATGAAAGACATTACCCTGTTGGGTAATAAAGGAGTCGAGTATCCTACAGATTACGCACCCGAGATGCTTCAGACATTCGTAAATAAGCATCAGGATCATGACTACTTCGTGAAATTCAATTGTCCGGAGTTTACCTCCCTTTGCCCATTAACCGGACAGCCGGACTTCGCCACTGTCACCATTTCCTATGTGCCGGATGTGCGCATGGTGGAGAGTAAGGCATTGAAGCTCTACCTGTTCAGTTTCCGCAATCACGGTGACTTTCATGAGGATTGCATGAATATTATTATGAAAGATCTGATAAAGGCCATGGATCCCAAATATATCGAAATCTGGGGGAAGTTCACCCCCCGCGGCGGTATTTCAATCGATCCGTACTGTAATTACGGCCGCCCCGGCACGAAGTGGGAAGAAGTCGCATGGCAGCGCCTCGCTTACCATGACTTATATCCTGAGAAAGTAGATAACAGGTAATCCCACACCCACGTGTATAC
>JAJPYU010000172.1 GCA_021204765.1 Clostridiales bacterium | reverse complement strand
AAAAGATTTATGATTGTCAAATGTAATCATATGCTTGCATTTGAATGCATGATAAGTTATATTATCACTGTAAAATAATTTGGCGGGGAGGGACAGAAATGGCAAGTTCATTAGTTCAGTTCAGGACAGATGATACTGTGAGGGCAAAGGCTGTCAAAATATGTGAGAGATTGGGAATAGATCTTCCCACATATTTGCGTATGTGCATTTCCAGGCTGATACAGGAAAATGGCATTCCATTCAGTATGAAATTGGAATCTCCGATTGAAAGCAAGGGAATGGGGGCAATGAAGGAGACAGGCCGCATTGCGGAGGAGAATTGTATGGTCAATGTCATACCTTATGAGGGTAAATATATTTCAGAAGCTATGCAGGTATGGAATGAGGTGGTGGAGGAAGGCGTCGCTTTCCCTCAGGAGGATTATCTGACCGGGGATACCGGCAGGGAATTCTTTGAGTCACAATCATACTGCGCATTGGCTGTAGAGGAACAGGCCGGAAAAGTCTGCGGACTCTATATCCTGCACCCGAACAACGTAGGCCGCTGCGGGCACATCTGTAATGCCAGCTTCGCAGTGCGTTCAGACATGAGGGGGCAGCATATCGGAGAACGGCTTGTAAATGACTGCCTGTGTCGGGCTAAGGAGCTTGGGTTTAAGATACTGCAGTTTAATGCAGTAGTGGAGAATAATAGTCACGCCAGGCACCTCTATGAGCGGCTGGGATTTCATGAGGCAGGACGGATACCGAACGGATTTCGCATGGAAGACGGACATTACGAAACTATAGTGATCTATTATTATGAATTGTGATCAGGGAGATATGACAATGAATAAAGTGGTACATAAGTAATCCTGGGATGTAACACACAGGGTCAAATAAATCCGGCAATTTATTGAAAAAATCTGACGGAATGTTAAAAAATTGACAAAACAGGGTAGAAGTACCCTTAAAAATCAATGAGCTGGGATCGCATTAATGGAAATACCCGGAGGCAGATATTCGGAAGCCCTGAGGGTGCACATGCATAATGGTATGATTAATGAAATACAATAATATTATTTCCGGTAATTTCATAAGCCGCCCGAATCGTTTTATAGCCATAGTGGACATAGACGGCAGAGAGGAAGCCTGCCACGTGAAGAATACCGGGAGATGCAGGGAGCTGCTGGTGCCGGGAGCGAGGGTATATCTTGAGGAAAGCTCTAATCCGAAGAGAAAGACCCGCTTCTCGCTGGTTGCGGTGGAGAAGGAGACTGCAGGAGGATCCATCCTTATAAATATGGATTCCCAGGCTCCCAACTTCGCGGCCGAAGAGTGGCTGCGGGGGAATGCCGATGGATTCGGACTGTCATACATAGCCAGGGAACAGACCTGGGGAGAGTCCCGCTTTGATTTCTATCTGGAATATACCGACGGACGCAGAGGCTATCTTGAGGTGAAAGGAGTTACTCTGGAGAATGACGGCCTGGCCAGATTCCCTGACGCACCTACAGTGCGGGGAGCCCGCCACTTAAAGGAACTGGCCGCAGGGCAGGCAGAGGGTCTTACTAACGCCCTGCTCTTTGTCATACAGATGAAGGGAATGAAAGAGATGCGTCCCAATGATGAGACAGACCCTGACTTTACAGCAGCGCTCAGGGAGGCCGCCGCGGCCGGGGTACGCATTCTGGCCATGGACTGTATAGTAAAGCCGGACAGCCTGGTAATAGATAAGCCGGTGAAGGTGAAATTGTGATAAGAAAAAGCGGTGCCGCTGTGGTGAGCTGTCATACGAAGAGTGGACGGGGCGTTTCTGCAATCGCAAATATAATTCTGATTTTTCCAGGGAAATGACCCGGTCTGTGGAGAAATATCCTGAGGATTATCAGGTGTTAAAACAATTGTCAAAAAAGAATAGGATTACCCTTAATTATCAATCATGAACACCATTTCTTCTTGCAGGGTTTGGATGTAAATGGTATTATAGTGAAAATCACCGGGGATTTGCCTTTAGAGGGGAGAAGGTTATGGATAAAAATGATAAGCATCGCAGCAGCTTTACCAGCGGTATAGGCTTCGTATTTGCGGCGGCCGGCAGTGCTGTAGGTCTGGGGAATCTGTGGAGATTTCCCTATCTGGTCGCCCAGTACGGCGGCGGGATCTTCATTCTCGTATATATTATCCTCGCAATTACTTTCGGATTCACACTGATGTCAACAGAAGTGGCTATCGGGCGTAAGACCCAGAAGAGTCCCAGCAGGGCATATGGGGCGATTCACAGTAAGTTTGGATTTCTGGGGATTTTTGCCACCATTGTACCCATAATCATCCTTCCCTATTACTGCGTCATCGGCGGCTGGGTGCTCAAGTACATGGTCACATTCATCACCGGACAGGGCCTGGCGGCGGCCTCCGACACTTACTTTTCAGAATTTATCGCAGCACCGGGTCAGCCCCTGATATATTTCGCGATCTTTCTGACGGCCACGGCATTCATTATTTTCCTGGGTGTGAATAAGGGCATAGAGAAGATCACGAAGATACTGATGCCTCTTCTGGTGGTGCTCTCTGTGGTCATCTGCATTTTCGTGGTGACCATCCCGGGTTCCGGCGCGGGGATTAAATACTATCTGCTGCCTGATCCCTCCAAATTCAGCCTGATGACGGTGTGCTCGGCCATGGGGCAGATGTTCTTCTCCATGAGCCTGGCCATGGGTATCATGGTGACCTATGGCTCATATACAAAGAAGGAGACGAACCTGAGCAAATCGGTGAACCAGATCGAGATATTTGACACTGTAATAGCGCTGCTGGCGGGATTTATGGTGATTCCCGTTATTTACGTCTTCAGCGGCGAGGCCGGAGCCAAGGCCAACGGGCCGGGGCTGCTCTTTGTGGCTCTGCCGAAGATATTTGAGCAGATGGCTCTGGGGCGCATCATTGGGATACTCTTCTTCGTGCTTGTATTTTTCGCGGCTCTCACCAGCTCCATCTCCATCATGGAGGCCGTTGTGTCCACATTTGTAGACAGGTT
The DNA here is from genome assembly GCA_021204765.1 of Clostridiales bacterium. Taxonomy (GTDB): domain Bacteria; phylum Bacillota; class Clostridia; order Lachnospirales; family Lachnospiraceae; genus Eubacterium_I. The sequence continues at coordinate 96 of JAJPYU010000172.1, read as the reverse complement.
TCACGTCACCAGGAGGCGGGCCATCATTTTCTCCATCCTGATTGCGATCGCGCTGGGCGTCCCCTCGTCGATGGGCAACGGCCTCTGGGCGAACTT
>JAJPYU010000167.1:1602-3128 GCA_021204765.1 Clostridiales bacterium | reverse complement strand
AGTGCCGATGCCCTGGAACCCGCGGAATGGACGGATGTGGATCTCCTGACATCCGGGGAGAAGCATTACTCGGTCTTCGGAAAGATATCTACAATGTTCAAAAACATAAGGTTTCTGTACAGGATGCTCGGCTCGACTGACATAGCCTCCATCGGTGACGGCACCGTGACGGGCGCACTGGATAAGCTGAACCGTGTCATGGAGGATGAGGGCGGTGATACCGCTGCGGACACTGCGGAGGACACGGTGACTTTCACCAGTGCCGATGCCCTGGAGCCTGCGGAATGGACGGATGTGGATGTCCTGGCATCCGGCGAGAAGCATTCCTCCATCTTTAACAAGATATCCGTGATGTTCAAAAACATACGGTATCTGTACAAAGTCCTGGGGACGGAGGATATCTCCTCCCTGGGGGACGGCACGATAACGGGGGCACTGAACGCCCTGAACACCGGGAAGGATGACTCCGGAGATGATGAGGATTCCGGTGACGGATATCTGAAAATGTATACCCTGGAATCCACATCGTCAGACCTGGACAGCGACCTGCAGGCACTGTTTGACACGTTTCCCACGGGGTGTTTCGCAATATGTGCCACGGCTAACACATACTGCTATGGCTATTTCGGTTACAAGGTAGACCTGTACGGCGGCTCCGGCGTGATAATCAGGATGAACTTCAGTTCATCTACAGAGACGATACAGTACACAAGGATCTTAAGCGGCATGTGGTGGCCCACATGGACAGATTTATAGAGAGGGGTGAGACCATGATAAACGGAGCGGAAGTGATGATAGCCTGCCTGCCGTCAGCGGTGACGGCATTCTGTTTCTGGCTTTTGCAGCAGAAGATCACGAAGCAGAGCAGGGACAGGGACGAGAAGTTCAAGGAACGGGACGAGAACATGAAGGCACAGGAGAAGACCCGCAAAAAGCAGGAGTTGTTCTTCGTGCAGGGCATCAGTGCCGCCATCGTCCTGGGAACGGCCACGGCAAAGGCGGTGGAGAGGATACCCGACGCGCACTGCAACGGAGATATGCACGCTGCCCTTGAGTACGCGGCGAAGGTCAAACAGAAACAGGATGATTTCCTTGTTGAACAGGGGATCGAAAATATCTACGAGGAGGTGAAGTGAAGATGGAACTCTTTTTACTGGGGCTGCTCATAGTCTCCGTCCTTACGGGACTGGCGACAGAGGCAGTGAAGGCACTTTGTGACGAGCATGGGAAATCCTATCATCCCAACACCCTGTCCGGCATCGTGTCGGTGGTGATATCCGTCCTGGTCGGGATAGGGTATGTCCTCTACACGGAGTCGGCGGTCACGGGGCAGACAGTGGGCGGCATCATAGCCCTGGCCCTGATGAGCTGGATCTGCGCGATGGTGGGATATGACAAAGTGAAACAGGCAGTAACGCAGTTCAAAGACACCTTATCCGGCAGCGCCGGGTGAGCATTACGAAAGGAAGGTAATTTACTATGGCAACTGAATCAGCACTTAGGAAAAAGGTGGCCGAATGGCTCAA
>JAJPYU010000167.1:0-1502 GCA_021204765.1 Clostridiales bacterium | reverse complement strand
GGTGCCGGGACCGGCAAGAGCATCATGGTGGCCATCCCGAAGGATACCGAGGTGCAGAACTACGGTTACTACACCAAGGTCGGGAGCGTGAAGTGGCTCTACGTCCTGGTGACCTACAACAAGGTCACCTACACCGGGTTCATCTGCGGAACTTATCTGACAAAGAAGTAACTTCATACACAGGCACACGGCCCGTCGGAGATTGATTTCCCTGGTGGGCCTTATTTTTTTCGGATTTTTGGCGGTCTGGTTCATTTAAGTAAGTGGAGGGGGTTGATGAATCCGTAAGTAAGTAGAAGGAGGTGCAGACGATGACCAATGAACAGAAAATGCGGGTCAGGGAATTAAGAGCTGCCGGATACGGATACGTGAAAACTGCTAGGGAAATCGGACTGTCGGAAAACACGGTGAGGTCCTTCTGCAGGAGAAACGGTCTCACCGGGGATATGGCTGAGCAAAAGGATGCGGGGCATGTCTGCCTATGCTGCGGAAAGCCGGTGGAGCAGGTTCCCGGACGGAAAGAGAAGAAGTTCTGCTCGGACTCATGCCGGATGAAGTGGTGGAACTGCCACAGGGATATGGTGAACAGGAAGGCCGTGAACAAGTTTGTCTGCAAGCATTGCGGAGGGGAGTTTAATGCCTACGGTAATGCTGATCGGAAATACTGCAGCCATGCCTGCTACGTGGCGGACAGGTTCGGGAGGTGACAGCCATGGACAGCGAGAGGATGAACAGCGAATTGATGTACCAGGCCACCATGAGCATCGCAAGGAGGATGCTGGAAAGAGGCCTGATGAGCAGGGAAGAGTATCGTGAGATTGATACAATTTTCCTTGAAAAATACCACCCGATTTTCGGCACATTATTTGCCGATAACCGTTGACTTGGCTGGGCTTAAGAGTGATGTATGGTAGCGGAAAGGAGCGTGATCTTATGCCGAATTTAACAAAGATTGAGGCAAAGGTTCCGGCGGTCGCGGCACGGAAAAAGGTGGCGGCATACGCCAGGGTTTCCATGCAGACCGAGAAGATGAAGCACTCCATCTCCGCTCAGGTCAGCTACTACAGCGGCCTGATACAGAATAATCCCGACTGGGAATACGCGGGGGTATATGCTGACGATTTCATTTCCGGGACTGACACGGTGAAGCGTGACGAGTTCAACAGGATGATAGCCGACTGCGAGGCCGGAATGATAGACATCATCCTTACGAAGAGCATCTCACGGTTTGCCAGGAATACGGTGGACCTTCTGGAGACGGTACGCCACCTAAAGGACATCGGCGTGGAGGTGCGGTTCGAGAAGGAGCGCATTAACTCCATGAGCGGGGACGGTGAACTCATGCTTTCCATCCTGGCGTCATTTGCCCAGGAGGAGAGCCGGAGCATTTCCGACAATGTGAAGTGGGGGATACACAAACGGATGCAGAGCGGGATGCCAAACGCCAACGGTCACTTCAATATCTATGGGTACCGATGGGAAGGTGATGATCTGGTAATCAT
>JAJPYU010000056.1 GCA_021204765.1 Clostridiales bacterium | reverse complement strand
TCTTTGTATTGACCGGACTCATGCGCCGCTGAAATTCCGGATAGAACGTCTCGCTAAGAGTCAGATAATAGTCGGTGTCAGCAAAGTTAGAGTGACCTACGAACTCGCTGAGATATACATAGAGAGCATCAACGTCCATGCCTTCCGCTACCCATTTATTCAAACGGTGGACGCAGTAGGTGTGCCTGAAATCGTGAACACGCGGCTTATTGCCTTTGGTGACAGCTGCTTCCGGCAGAGGATCCCAGAATTCGTGGAACCACACGTCAAGGATTTCTCTATTGTAATAAGTCCCATTCTGATTAGGGAAGAAGGCTTCTCTATCCGGAAAGATATGGCTGACGATAGTATCAAACCGTCTCAAGAGATCCAACATGTCAGCGCTGACATAGTTGATACGTGCTTCCCAACCCTTAGACTGACAGATAGTGACCATACCAGTGTTCAGGTCAACATCATCCACATGGAGCATCCTAGCCTCAGAGGAGCGAAGACCGCAGGTATAAAGCAGCCGGAAGATGACAGGTATCACATAACAGCGTGCTCGGGAGTACGGAGATCTCGGACATTGATCCACAGCATTGAAAAAGGCTACTAACTCCTCATCCGTAAAGATGTGAGCATCATAGTGTATCCGTTTGAATGGAATCTTGTCCGGGATGATATACGCATCCACACCGGTCCCCACAAGGTATTTTCCGTACTGCCTGACAGGAGTGATACTTCGTAACAAAGTATTCGGGTGAAGTGATGAACGAGATGAGATCCAAGCGTCACATATCTCCTTTGTCAAAGTGGTGCTGTCCGGGAATTGTTCTGCTACAAGAGCATCAAAGTGACCGAGTATCATAGCTGGGCCATCATAAGGATAGCCGGCGGCACGTTTTTGCCCAATAAAAATGTCCATACTAGGCCCTAATTTACTGTGGAATACAGGCTCAAACAATCCCGTCACCCTCTTCCCAGTACTTCTGACCGATCACGGACAGATCCAGCGGGCACTCACGCAGCATCTCTTCCTCCATAGAGATATACGGTTTATCCGATTCTTTTCCAGCATGTCCCAAGGTATCCGTAATTACCTGATGCGGGACCTTGGCTTTCAGCAGATCATGGGCAAGCGTATAGCGACCCACATGCATACCCCTGCTGGGGCGATTGACCGTCTGAACATTGCTCTCTTCGTAGATTTTGGAGCAAATACTGTACATGGATCTCATCTTGTGATACGGGGCCTGGCTCCTCACAAAAATGTACGGATACCCTTTAGCCTCCACCGGCCGTTCATTCTCGATATAATCCAGAATGGCATTTCCGACATCCTCCAAGAGTGGGAGAAAGATAACTTTCCCTGTCTTCTTCTGCTCGATGATGATCTGTTCCTTGTTCCAATCTATTTGACTGAACTGCAGGTCACAGATATCGCAGTCGCGGAGACCCAATCGCAAGGATAAACGCATGATTGCCTGGGTCCGATACGGTGCCTCCTTTAGTGCGGCATAGACCTTTTCCTCATCTGATGATGCAAGATACGGCTTAAGGTGTGATTTCTGGTTAAACGGCGTAAGGACTAGGCCTGAGAGATCATTCGAGATGAAGCCTCCTGCATGGAGATGAATGAACACCTGACGTATGATTGGAAAGATCGTCCCACGACTGTTGATGGACAGTCGCTCAGACAAGGACGTTAGCATCTGCTGGACCTGATAAGGTCTTAATTCCTGAAGCTCTGATAGTGTGTGCACTCCTGTCTCTTCGATTAAGCAGCGAAAGGAATAATCATGCAGAGATACCGTAGACTCTTCCAAATTTCGCGAACGCACGAATGCAACGTATTGGAGCCTAAGCCCGTCCAAACCCTCATCCGGACAATTCACATGATGTGAACAAAATGCTTTCCACTGGAACCGACCAGTCTCTGCCACCTCAAGCAGGACAAGGCTTGCGCGGCGGCGGATCTTCCACTTCCACATGGCCATTGCTCCTGAATTGAGCATTTCAGTTGATCGATCAATGAATGCCATAACGGCAGCACGCGTAAATATCGTGTCGTCTGACAAAAATGAATCGACATAGAACTCACGCCATGCTTTAAGATACTGACCTGAAGTGGAATCAGTAAGCTGGAGATATTCCATCTCCTCACAGGCCCTGATGATAAGAAATCCAACATCCAGCGTCCCATCCTCCAAGGGAAAGGCCATCCCGTTCAGCGCTGCCCTTGATTCCTCCAAAGTCGGCAAGACTGGCTCATTGTAGAGTCGTCCCTCAGGGTTAAAAGCTTTCGTGCCGGCAGCCGCATCGACCAGCTTAACAGTATGATAAAGCTGAAAGCGCAAATCAACTGTGGATGCACGGGATACGAATGCATCATACAACTCCTGACATGGTTCTCCGATATTCATTTCATCCGCTAACTCAACCAGGTGCCTAAAATAAATCCTTCGCGTTGCAAAGGTAGATGGATGCAACGACTCTGCCTGTTGCGCCAGAACGGCATCTACTACCGCGCGTATCGTAGCCATTGTGGCTCCTCCTTTCTATTACACGTCATAGCCGTGACAATAGAATGAGAATACCAGATGCGTCATCATAGCACAATAATTATCGGCAAAAAAGATATGAACAGTAAGCTGTATCCCTTGCTATGCCTACAATCCCTTCAAAAATACCGATAATATTTTTTCGCCGATAATCGCGCTAATCAGTAATTACTGATTAACAGGATTATCGGCGAAAAAATGTTATCGGCATTTTTTTGAAGGAATCGTAGGTATTGTAAGGGATACAGTGTCCGACACATTTAATTTTCGCCGATAATAAATTGGGCTTCAATCCAGCCCGCAGAAGCTGAGAAGGTACTGCTCGCGCCCTTTCCACTTCTTCTCAGGGCTGTATATGACTTGACCATCCTCGTCCTTAACAGGCAGTGCATCCTGGTCAACGATACGGAGTGCATTTGCCATCGATTCGGCGTCTGCATGGGCGTAGATCATCGTGGATTCTATGGACTCGTGGCCGAGAAAATCCTTGATATAGGGCATAGGAATTCCAGCTTTGTACATGGCCATACCGATGCTGTGCCGAAATACATGACAATGGAGTTTCTCAGGGAACGACGGATCCTCCGCATGCAATTGAGATGCAT
>JAJPYU010000115.1 GCA_021204765.1 Clostridiales bacterium | reverse complement strand
CCTTGCCCAGGTGCGCCCACCTCAACGCTCCGTCGGTCTCCTTCTCGGAGCCCTCGCCGTGCCTGGACAGCAGATCGCTCTTCTCCCTGTCGGACATGTTGTGGTTCCAGTGGTAGGCCGTGAAGCTGAACCGGTCGAAGGAGTCCATCCCGTTGTACACCTTGCGGCAGAACTCCCTGAACTTCTCCTCTCCCATCATTCGCCTCAGCCCTATGTGGGCGATGGCCTCGTGGGCCATGTGGACGCGTCCCTCCCTGAGGGCGCCCTCGGCCGTGTCGTTCCCGTCCGCGAAGACGCTCTCTCCGTAGACGTATATGGTTCCGTTGATGGTGACGGCCCTGCCGGCCTTTAGGTTCTCCACGAGCTGCGGCACCTTGAGGTCCTTCGCGGCCTTTCTGATCTCCTCCTCCGAAGAGAGCACGACCACCTTCACTCCGAGGTTGCTGCCGATGGCCTGCATCCCCGAGACGAACTTCGAGTATTCCTCATCCCTCTTTTTCTTCTGCTCCTCCTTCTCCTTGAGCCTGTCCTCGGCCTTCTTTCTCTTTTCCTCGCCTTCCTTCCTGGGCTGCTCTTTCCTCTTCTCCTCGGCGGTCTTCTTCTTCTCTTCGGTCTTCCGTTCCCCGTTCGGAGCCTCCTTCTTCTCTTCGGTCTTCCGCTCCTCAGTCGGGGTCTCCTTCTTCCTTTCCTCAACGGGCGTCCCGGTCTTCTTCTCCTCCTCGACGCGGGGCTGCTCCGCGGGCGTCTCCTCGGATGTCTTCCCTTCCTCCGTTTTCGGGGTCTCCTTTTGATTCTGCGGGGCCTTCTCCTCCGGCGCGGGTTCTCCCTCCTTCGCGGCCTTCCTTTCGTCAGAGGCCCTTTTCTTCGCGTTCTTCGCGTATTCGTCGCGGGCCTTGGCGAGCGCGTCCCGCTCGGCGTTCAGGGCCTGCTCCTGTCTGATGAGGTCCTTGACGGCGGAGTCCGCCCCGGGATCCTCGCCGATAATCCTCTTGTGCACGTCCTTTATCTGCGCGTCGAGATCGCCTATGGCCCTGTCGTACTGCGCCGTGACGTACTCGGCCGCGTTGGCGACCGGAGGAGGCGTGGGGTAGAGCGACGAGTACCAGGTCTCCAGATAGCGGCCCCAGGCGGCGGGGTCCTTCCTGCGGAGGTCGAGCAGCTGCTCCCTGGTGAGCTCGGGCTGTCCGCCCTCCTCCTCGGCGGCCGTCTCGGCGTCCGCGCCTCTCACGCCGCGGTCGTAGAGCTGCTCGGCGCTCAGCCTCATCGGGGTGCCGTCGTCGTCGGCGGGCTCGTTGCCGGTGCCGTCCTCGAAGACGTAGACTCCCTGCTTCGTGTCGACGTCCCTGATTTTCAGCTTCCGGCCCTCGACCCTCACCCAGTCTCCCTTTTTCAGGGTGGAGGCGAGACGGGCTATCTCCGCGCTGCGCCTCCCTATGCGGTCGTACTCGGCCGCCTCGTCTCTCTCGGCCTGCGCCACCTTCTCGTCGGCGTTCTCGTCGCTCGTCATGTCCTCGCCGTAGACCGCCCTGTATATCTCGTCCCAGGTGAGCAGCTGCGGGTCGCCGACCTTCCTCCCTTCGGCGTCGTGCTCCTCGACCCTGAGCCCGGTGTCCGTGAAGTCCTGCTGGCCCGTAACCTCGAACCAGCCTCCGCTGCCGTTGGAGAAGCGGCCCTGCCAGGTGCCGGGGCTCCCGTCCTCCCTCTGCGGGCGGAACCGGCTCCTCACCCTCTCCATCTCGCCCGTGCGCATCCCCCTGGCTATGGCCCTGCGCCTCTCCTTCTCGTTGAAGATGAGGCGGCCGGTCAGGTACTCGTTGAGCGTGACGGAGTTGGCGGAGAGCGCCTGCTCCACGGTCATCTCGCCTCCGTTGCCGTCTGAGACGTCTATGTCGGAGTCGCCAAGGAAGGTCATCCGGCTGTCCGATCCGGACATGGGGCGCACCGGCGTCTGGCCGTTCTGCCTCTGTCCCACGACGAAGAAGCCGCGCCCGTCCCTGCTGTAGACGATCGCGACGTGCCGGCCGTTGAGCCTGTCCCTGAGCTCGTCGTATCTCTCGCGCTTCTCCCTCCTCTCTCTCCTGCGCCTCTGCCTCGGGGTCTCCTCCTTCACCCTGTCCTTCGCGCTGAACGCGATGTTGCCCTCCTCGTCGTAGACCTCACCGGGCTCGCCCGTCTCCTCCTCGTCCTCGTTCCGCGTGTCCCTGTCGGCGTTGTCCTCGCCCTCGACGGTGATGCGGCCGCCGTACTGCCTCTCGAGGCGGGCGAGCTCGGCCTCCTTCTCGTCGAGCTGCTGCGAGGCCCACGCGCCGTCCACGGCCCGCTTCCACTGGGCCTGCACCGCGAAGGCCTCCGCCGCCTTGCGCAGCTCCCTCTCCTGCGGTGTCAGGCTGTCCCTGCCCTCCGAGGCAACCCTTGTCGCCATGGCCTTCTTGAAGAGGTTCATTCCCTTCACGGGATCCTCGAGCACGGCCCCTATGGCCGCCTCTATCTGGCCCCTGTCATAGCCGTACTCCGCCGCCTTGGACGCGAAGTCCTTCTGGAGGGAGTTGAACACGGCCTCGCCCCTCTTCACCTGCGCGGTCTTGACCGTTCCTCCCACGAGGAAGGTGGGGAGGAAGGATAGGAAGGTGGTGATCTGGTTGTCCCATGTGAGGTTCTGCTTGAGGGCGTCCGGATCGTAGCCCGTCAGGGTGCGCACGGCGTCGCCCACGACCTCCTCGGCCATCTCGCCGATGATCCCGTCGTAGCCCGCCTGGTGTATCATCCTCGCGGCCGGGGTGTGGTTCATCCTCGAGAAGAACCTGCCGGCGTTCTTCGAGAACGTGGGCAGCGTCCTCTCCATCAGGGCGCCAACGCCCTGGAACGGGAGCTTGAGGATGGCGTCTATCGGCTCGCCGAAGCGCTCCGACCATATCTCTATGCCGGTGTCGAGAAGGGCGTTGCCGATGGCCCTGCCGAAGGAGGGCAGCGAGCCGTCGTGGTACTTGAGCCTCTCCTGCGAAAGGGACTTGGCCCACATCGGTATGTCGAGCAGCGTCTCCGCCGCGGCGGTCGGGATGGACATCACGGCCTTGGCCCCGGCGGCGGAGAGATCCTTCGCGAGGGCGCTCGTGGCCTTGCCGAGGAAGTGTTTCGTCAGGGTCTCGGTGGCCCTGGCTGCGGACTTGGTGTTGAGT
>JAJPYU010000121.1 GCA_021204765.1 Clostridiales bacterium | reverse complement strand
GCCCACCCCCTAGATATACACTATCCTCTGCGTCGGCCGCGTCCGATGTGTATAAGAGACATAATGTAACGAGTACAAAAAAAACCTGATGATAAACGCCATATCTGATTATGGCTATTGTTTTTTTGGTGACGCCGATACCGATACAATCGATTGTTGCCACGACTGCCAGCAATGCCTAATGGAAAACATTAAGTGGGAGCTTTTGTAATTTGCTACATTTTTGCAATTGTACACAATGAGGAGTATTATAGGTATAGATGAATAAAAAGATGTGACTGAAAGTGTCAATTCAGGCAGGACAGAAACTGAAACGGTGCAGTATCCGGTGCTCTGTCACGCTGATCCCAGGGCTTGGAGGCAGGGAGCGGTACAAAGTGCAAATGTCAAGCACTTTTTTACACTGTTAGGTAAGATGTTTTTTACATTACCTGGTAAGGAGTTTTTTACATCCCTTGGTAACCAGATTTTTACACTGTATGGTAAGGAGTTTTTTACACTCCCTGGTAACCAGATTTTTACATAGGTATTAGTCCTCCTGGTAAAGGTCAGGGTGCTTCAGCCGGTAGGATTCCCCACGAAATGAATAGCATCTGGCATGGTGGAGTATCCGATCCAGCATGGCTGTGGTAAGTACCGGATCCCCCATCATCTCTGCCCAGTCCACAATCTCCTTGTTGGTGGTGAAGATGATGGAGCTGTTCTCATAGGTATCACTGATAAAGGTAAAGAACCGGTTGGCCTGGCTTCGGCTTATAGGTGTATACCCAATCTCGTCTATGATGATCAGCTGGGCTTTCTTGATGTTTTTGAGGCGGAAACCGGAAGCACGTTCTGTCTCGGCGGTATCCAGGATCTTCACAAGACTGGCCATTTTTTCGAAGCATACTGTGTAACCGCTATTGATGGCCTGCAGCCCAAGGCCGCACGCCACCATGGTCTTGCCGAGTCCCGGAGGCCCGGCAAATACGAGGTTCCCGCTGTTGTCCAGCCATGACAGTTCTTTCAGGACGTCCAGCTGGGCTGCTGTGATGCCTGATTCCAGCTCCTCCGGATCGAACTCCGCCAGTGGACGGATGTTCGGCGGGAAGTGGGCAGCGGAATAATTACGTTTCCGGCGGCGCTCATTGCGTCCTTTGACCTCGGTCTCCAGGACTGCCAGCAGGAACTCACGGCATGAGGTGCCCTGCTCATCAGCGGTCTCCAGAAGGTCAGGAAGCATCTTGGACGCATGCTTCAGTGAAAAGGTATCGAGCAGTGCTGTGAGACTCTGCACCGGGATGCGTCCAGTGTCCATGCTCTTCAGGATCTCACGGTTCATGCAGACACCTCCTTCCCGGCTGTGCGGTCCTTAAACGCACGCGCGTAGACGGAAAGATCGGTGTACTCGACATTACCGGTGGAGACCAGGGCGCGGCCATCGTTGGTGGAAACGTCCCATCCCGCCTTGGCGAGCTCATAGACCTCCCTGAACTGCGAAAACTGGTAGCGGTAATCCTTGCAGCACTGCTTCATCACCTGGGCGACCAGGGCTTTGTCCGGGTTCTCCCGGTCAAGGAACCGCTCGACGGCACCAAGCTGCTTGGATATATGGCGGGGGTTTTCCTTTTTAAAGCCATTGATGAAGTGCTGGAAATCATAGCAGTTCCACTTGCTGCGTAGCCGTTCCATGATCTCGACCCAGTCACCGGATTCCTGTTTCCTGTGCTCCGGGAGCTGGTTGACGCTCCCCTTGCGCTCACTCAGGTTATGGGAACAGATGTAGTTCAGGTTCTCATCATAAATGTGGATCTTACCGCCGACAACCTTGAACTGCACCGTCCGGAACGCATAATCGCGCGGGACGGAGTATTTACTGGACTTATACAGCACATACGGGATGGCCGCGATCTCGTAGGACCTGAAGGTGTTTGGAGAGGTTTCGTACACCGACGGCAGCATGGGCCGCAGGGCCGCTTTCTCGGTCCTTTCGTATACCTCACAGGGGATCCTGAGAGTGGTGCGGTGTATCCTCCGGTTTTTCCTCTCGAGCCATCCCGGGAGTGACCGCCATACATCATCGATACATGTGATGTTCCGGGCACTGAAGAAATTTTTCTTCACAAACCCCACGGAATTCTCAATGGGGCCCTTACTTTCCGGGTCATGCTTGTTGCATACCCAGAGCTTCAGGTCCTGTTCAGCACAGAAATCCTCGAACACGCGGGTCTTGATCACTTCCCCGTATGTCTCGCTGGTCACGAACACGGCATCCTGGTCGATGACGAGTTCCTTAGGGCGTCCTCCCAGCTTGCAGAAACTGCGGTAAATCGCCTGGCAGGCTTCCGTGGAATTAAACTTGTGGTCCTGTGCGTAGACGCACAGCATGCGGCTGTAGCGCAGGAGAAGGCAGATGAAGTGGACCGACGAATTTTTGGAGAGTGTCTCCTCGCCAAAGTCGATCAGCATCTGTTCCCCGGGCGGCGTGTCAAAGACATAGTCATAGACGCGCTGGTGGCCGGGCTCCAGGTTTATCTGGCCTGAATCCTTGAGATAATGAATGTAATTGCGGAGCGTCTGCGCGTTCCCCGGCAGGCAGACATAGTTCCCGTTCTCGATGAATTTTTCTTCGAGAACATCATAGACGGACGACATACAGAAATGTTTCCCGCTGTTCGTCTCAAGGATTCGGATAATCGTGCTGCGGAATGGCTCCATGTCAAAGGAGTGCTCTTTGGCGAGCTTCGCTCCCGGGTCGTCGGGTATGACATCCATGTCATAATACTTGTTGATCGTGGGCCTGCTGGGAGGCTTCACCCCCATTGCTTCGTAGTAGCGAGTGATATCCGCTTTTGTGTACCCCTGCAGTTTGAGGTCCTGTATTTCCTGCATTGTTGTTTTCGCCAGCATGGCACCAGCCTCCTTTGTTGTTTACTGCTTCCAGTATACAACACCGGCCGACCGCCGGCTCCTCCTGTGATCATACTCACCACAGGGAAAGGAAAAAAGTGATTACCAACTGATGTAAAAAAGTGCTTACCATACAGTGTAAAAAACTCCTTACCGCACTATGTAAAAAACTCCTTACCGTGCGATGCAAAAAACTCCTTACCATGTGGCTGTAAAATCACCTTACCACCCACACCCGCGGATGGTAAGCAGTTTTTTACATCACGTGGTAAGCAGTTTTTTACATCA
>JAJPYU010000185.1 GCA_021204765.1 Clostridiales bacterium | reverse complement strand
TTGAAAACCCGAGGGATTGAGAAGAGCACTTTAACACGTTAATGCAAAACGGGGACGGTTACAGATCGGAAATATCTGCTTCCCATGTCTTGACAGCACCTGGTGCTCCGGTGTATTATCTGGTAATAAAGATTCACAAGGAGGAATTGACTATGGAATATGCAATTTTGAATAACGGCGTGAAGATGCCCATGCTGGGCTATGGCGTGTTTCAGGTGGATCCGGCGGAGTGCGAGCGCTGTGTGCGGGAGGCCATCGACGTGGGATACCGTTCCATCGACACGGCGCAGGCGTACTGCAACGAAGAGGGCGTGGGGGCCGCGCTCCGTGACTGCGGCGTCCCCCGGGAAGATCTGTTTCTGACCACCAAGGTCTGGATCTCCAACGCCGGCTATGAGAAGGCGAAGGCCTCCATCGACCGGTCCCTGAAGAGACTCCAGACGGATTATGTCGATCTGCTTCTGATTCATCAGCCCTTCAGCGATTATTACGGCACGTATCGGGCTATGGAGGAGGCTTACCATGAGGGGAAGGCCCGGGCCATCGGCGTCAGTAATTTTTACCCGGACCGGTTCATCGACCTGGCCTCTTTCTGCGATGTGGTCCCGGCGGTGAACCAGGTGGAGACGCACGTGTTCCATCAGCAGCGGGAAGCTCACGAGATCATGAAGGAGTTCGGAACTCAGATTGAGAGCTGGGGTCCCTTTGCGGAGGGGAAGAACGGTATGTTCACCAACAGAGTGCTGGCGGACATCGGAGAGCAGTACGGGAAAACCGTCGCCCAGACGGCGCTGCGCTACCTCATCCAGCTGGGCGTGGTTGTTATTCCCAAATCCACCCACAGGGCACGCATGGAGGAAAACTGGAATGTGCTGGACTTCACCCTGTCGGAGAGCGATATGGAGAAGATCGCGGCCCTGGATACCGGCGAGGAGGTGTTTCCCTCCCATTACAGAGCCGACCGGGCCCGCTTTTTCGTAAAACGCGGAAAAGAGGACGAGGTATAAAAAAGGATGGAACAGAATACCGCCTGTCGTTCTCTCCTCTTGACAGGCGGTGTCTTTTCTGTTTATAACCTGACTTTGGCAGAAATAGAGGACATAAAAAGGCCGGATTCCCTTGAATTTCCTGGGGATTCGGCCTTTTGAAAAAAAACGGATAGTTGTTGTGTTATGGTTTTCCCTTCTTCACTTCACCCAGCACCTTCTTGATCTCGCCAAGGGTGCGGTATTTCCGGCTGAAATCAATATGGAATTCCTCACCTATATCCCGTAAGACTTCGTCATAGTAATCGAAGAGATAGATATTCTGCTCCAGAAGGCTGCATTCGCATCTCCGAAGGCTCTTCAGTATAGTGGAAACACTATATTTTCGCTTCATCCTGAATTCCAGTAGTTTTGCGATCACCAAAGCTGTAAAACAGATAAGGAAATGTGCCTGGATATGCTCCAGTTTCTTCAGGTAAACGGGGCGGGTCTCCAGTTCACTTTTGGTGATCTTGAATGTTTCCTCGATCTGCCACAGGCCACGGTAAATATTGAGGATCTTCTCGTCTTCCATTTCATGTTCGCTGGTGATTATGGCGTAGTATCCGTCATACTTTTCCTCTTCGGCGATGAGAGCATCATTTAACTCCAGAGATTTTTCTGAATCTGTGTAAATTTCTCCGGTATCTTTATTAAATGCGATGTTCTTTACGTATTTAGCAGCGCCATAGGAGGTGGAACGATTATACTTTTGGGGATCCTGAATGAGATCTTTTGCTTTCTGGAGGACTTCCGCCCGTTCTGCCTTTGCCCGTTTGGCATAATCAGGACTGTAGAAGACCACATGCTTCTCGTCAACCGAAATGGTCTGTTTCTTTCCTGTTAAGACATTAGTCACATGGATCTCTCGGGGTGTAAGACGGGATTTTATCTTAAAACCGGATTCGCGGACAACGTATCCTTCTTCATCCAATACATAGTCCTTGAACTCTTTGGTGCTTCCGGCGATAGAATAACTGAGAATATAGCCATTTCCATCTGAAAGTGTCTGACAAATGTTGTCGCCCGTAATCATGCCGCGGTCCGCTACAATGATGATCCGTCCCAGGGAATATTCATCCTGCAGTTTCCCCATCATGGGGATTAGTGTCTGCTTATCCAGAGTATTACCGGAAAAAAGTCCGTAAGAGATAGGGATTCCATTTGTATCCATAAATAACCCCATTTGAACAATCGGATCCGGGCGGTGTTCTTTGCTGACCCCCTTACGGAGCATTTCGTTGGGTATATCGACTTCGAAATAATAATTCGTGACATCATAATATACGAGCGAGGTATCTCTCCCGTAATTCTGACGGATATGTTCATGAATCCACAACTGAAGGGCAGACTGGTAGCTTTTGAAGAACGAAAGGCTGCGGTAGACGTCAGTCAGAGAAAAATCTGCCCGCTCGAAAAAATGGCCTGCGTATTCGTAGGATGCTTTTTTTGACGCAGGCGCAATCAGCCGGGAAAATATGAGTTCCCGGAAGATGCTGTTGTAATTAAAATCAACCTGGGTCATTCGCTGTCGGTTTTGGAAAAAATCATCAATCTCCAGCTCATGATAAATGGCTGAAAGAACAGCATACCCAAAGTTATGGCGATAGTCCGCTCCCAGATCGAGAGTCTTCTGGGGATCTATTTCCAGGCGGACCGGAGACTGCGCGTTATTATACTCTTCCGTCATCTGACGGGCCAAATCCTCACAATACTTTATAGGATCGTCATGCTGTTGCTGCAGGACATCGAGATAGCCAAGGTTAAGAATGATCTTTTGTTTAACTTTACCGGAAGAATCCCGGTACCCCTGGACGATAGAGAGCTGAGTCCTGCCTGTCTTTTTATTGAAGCATTTCCGTACGTACATAATACTCCTTTCCGGCATCCACCGTCAAGGGTATTATAACACATAAAACGACATAACACAACAGAAATATGTATGAATTTTGGGACAAAAAAATCCCCCGGGCATTGAAAACCCGAGGGATTGAGAAGAGCACTTTAACACGTTAATGCAAAACGGGGATTGATCCTACGCTAAAATCAGATGCGGAAACAATACTTTCAAAATTGGGAATTCCTATGTCTACGGCAGTAGATATGTTTCTTAATCAAGTTGTTTTGGTAGGCGGGATACCTTTCTCTGTTA
>JAJPYU010000009.1 GCA_021204765.1 Clostridiales bacterium | reverse complement strand
TCACTAAGTGTTCAATGTGTAAATTCGCTATCGCTCATTAAGTGTTCGTAGCATCCGCACTCCGTGCTCCCGAAATCCTCAAAACATTCATATTACAATTTAAACCTGTACCCTACTCCCCAGATAGTCTCAATGTACTGGGGTGATGAGGTGTTGTACTCTATCTTCTCACGTATCTTCTTGATATGCACAGTCACTGTAGCGATATCTCCTATGGACTCCATGTTCCATATCTTCGAGAAGAGCTCGTCCTTTGAGAAGACATGGTTCGGGTTCTGCGCCAGGAAAGTGAGCAGGTCGAACTCCTTGGTAGTGAACTGCTTCTCCTCGTCGTTTACCCATACCCGGCGGGCGGTCTTGTCGATCCTGATGCCCCGGATCTCTATAATGTCATTCTCCTGGGCGCTGGTGCTGACAAGCCTCTCATACCTGGCCAGATGAGCCTTCACCCTGGCCACCAGCTCGCTGGGTGAGAAGGGCTTCGTCACATAGTCGTCGGCACCCAGTCCCAGGCCCCGGATCTTGTCGATGTCATCCTTCTTTGCGGAGACCATGAGGATGGGTATATTCTTCACCTCGCGGATCCGGCGGCAGATCTCGAATCCGTCTGTCCCCGGCAGCATCAGATCCAGGATATACATGTCAAAGTCCTCGTTAAGAGCACGCTCAAGGCCTTTTGTTCCGTCGTGCTCCAGCTCCACCGTAAACCCGGAAAGCTCCAGATAATCCTTTTCCAGGTCGGCAATAGCTTCCTCATCTTCCACGATCAGTATCTTACTCATAAGGCACCTCCTGATATTTTCGAATCACAAAATACATTGTCGTTCCCGTGTCTGTCTTACTGGTCGCCCAGATCTTCCCTCCGTGGTCCTCCACTATCTTCTTCACTATGGAGAGGCCTATGCCGCTGCCGCCGGTAGCGGAATTCCTTGAAGAATCCGTGCGGTAAAACCTGTCAAATATATAGGGCAGGTCATGGGCTCCTATACCCTTGCCGTTGTCCTCTATCTCCACCTGGATGAAGTCTCCCACATCCTTTATGCGGATATTTATCTGACCCCTCCTGTCCGGGCTCATGTACTTTAAGGCGTTATTTATGATGTTATTTATCACCCGCATCAGCTGCTCCGGATCGGCTATTATCACCGTATCCTCATCGGCATAATTCATGAAAGAGAGGCCTACATTCTTTGTCTCCAGATCCAGGCCGATCTCGTCCACGCAGTCCTTAAAGTATTCCGTCACATTTATCTTGTTGAAATTATACGGTATGCGGTTCGTATCTATGCGGGAATATATGGTCAGCTCATTGATGAGCCTGTCCATCTCATTGGCCTTATTGTAAATGGTGCGGATGTAGCGGTCCTGCTTCTCCGGCGTGTCCGCCACGCCGTCTAAAATGCCCTCGGAATAGCCTTTCACGGCAGTGATGGGGGTCTTTAAGTCGTGGGCAATATTGCTGATAAGGGCCCGGTTCTCCTGCTCCGCCACCACTTTCTCCTCGGCGTTGTCCTTAAGCCTCTGCCGCATGGATTCAAAGCTGCGGCACAGATCACCCATCTCGTCCTCCTCATCGTAATCTATGGTAAAGTCCAGATTCCCCTCCTGTATATTTCTCGTGGCCGCCTGGAGCTTCTTTAAGGGGGTCATGGTCCCATGGTAGATCCAGACAGTCATGAGCCCGGCGGTAAGCGCCAGCACCAGTATGACGAAGATCACCAATCCCCAGAGGGTCTGCTTGATCTCCGGAAGTATGCTCTCCGATGAGGTGATAATAAATATACTTCCCTGGGATCCGTCGCTGCAGATGAAATCCACCTGCTTTACCAGGGACTGAGTGTCTCCGTCCAGGAAATATCCGGCATTTGAGACCGCATTGGGTGAAGTCTCGCCGTATGAGGGGAGTCTCTCCTCCCACTGGGCATTGTCTATGGCACTCTCGCCCTCGTAGCCATTGTATACTATGGAATCATCCTTTCGGAAAATGAGAAATGAACTTTTATCCAGCAGAGTATCATTCTCCTCGGTGAGGTAATCCATATCCTCCAGCTGTGTCGGATCAGTCTGGGCCAGCTCTTTCATCTGGGTATAATCCGTCTCAGTATAGCGGTTCATGATCTGAAGGGTGTTGGCGAAAAACCCATAGGAGTATGTCCCGGAATCCAGGCCGTAATTGTTTTTCACCATCCTGGACTGCACCATATAAAAGCCGAACAGTGCCGCCACCATCAGGGTGATGGGCAGGATAATAATGACAACGAACGCCACAACCAGGCGGGTCTTTAACTTCATGAAACAGTCTCCCCTAAAGATATGCCGATACCACGGATTTCTACCCACAGGGCACGATGTCCGTGTCCACACAGCTAACGCATACACTCTCACTGCTTTGCACGCTTTCACACTAAGCTCCTGCTTTGCAGTCACTAAGTGTTCAATGTGTAAATTCGCTATCGCTCATTAAGTGTTCGCAGCATCTGTTATATGTCTTTTTAACTCTGGTATCGTCAGTTTACCATATTTAAGAAATAAGGGGGCAAACAGCCCCCTTTTTTATAAATTTTTAAGAGTTACAGGTATGCTTTGAGCTCCTCCACCTTGTCCAGGGCCTCCCAGGGGAGATCCACATCGGTGCGCCCGAAGTGTCCGTAGGCCGCTGTGGCCTTGTAGATGGGACGCCGCAGGTCAAGCATCTTGATGATGCCGGCGGGACGCAGGTCGAAATGCTTCCTGATGATCTCCACCAGTTCCTCGCCGGAAAGCTTCCCGGTGCCGAAAGTATCCACATTGATGGAGGTGGGCTGGGCCACGCCGATGGCGTAGGAGAGCTGGATCTCGCATCTCTCAGCCAGTCCGGCGGCCACGATATTCTTCGCCACATAGCGGGCTGCGTAGGCTGCGGAACGGTCCACCTTGGTGCAGTCCTTTCCGGAGAAAGCGCCGCCGCCGTGCCGGGCCATGCCGCCGTAAGTGTCAACGATGATCTTCCTGCCTGTGAGTCCGGCATCGCCGTGAGGACCGCCGATGACAAAGCGTCCGGTAGGATTGATATAGAAACGAGTATTCTCATCTATAAGCTCTGCAGGGAGCACCTGGTCAAACACGAACTTTTTGATATCCTCGTGGATCTGCTCCTGGGTCACGTCCTCATCGTGCTGGGTGGAAAGGACCACCGCCT
>JAJPYU010000042.1 GCA_021204765.1 Clostridiales bacterium | reverse complement strand
AGTATTACGGCAGCAGTTATTCCACTGCCGGACTGCATAGGGTCAACAAGACCGGGATATAATGTACTTCCGGCTGATCTCTGTTGCCAGAGGAAATACTTGAAAGGATAAAAAGAATGGTTTTTTCTTCCCTTGAGTTTTTGTGCGTGTTTTTACCGGTTGTCTTCATCCTGTATTGCATCGTACCGAACCACAAAGTAAAAAACGCCATACTCATCGCGGCAAGTCTTTTGTTCTATGCCTACGGTGAGCCGGTGTACATACTTCTCATGATGGCCAGCGTGGTGGTGAACTATTCTCTGGCTCGCGGGATTTCATGCAGTAAAAATCATAAGAAGCTGATATTGGCAGTCGCGGTGGCTGCCAATATCGGTGCTTTGGCTGTGTTCAAATATGCGGCTTTTTTCATGGAGAGCGTGGATGGGATATTTAAGGTGAATTTGCCAGTGCCGAATCTGGTGCTTCCCATAGGTATCTCTTTCTTTACCTTTCAGGCCCTCTCCTATGTCATTGATGTGTATCGCGGCCAGGTGGAGGCTCAGAAGAATTTCGCCAGGGTGCTGCTCTACATTTCATTTTTCCCTCAGCTTATTGCCGGCCCCATCGTAAGATACAGGGATATATACCGGGAGATTGAAAACAGGCATCAGGACAGGGATGAGGTGGTTCAGGGCCTGAGGAGATTTATTCTCGGCCTGGGCAAAAAGGTGCTTATCGCCAACGCTATGGGACTGGTGGCAGATGCTATATTCTCCGCGGAAGTTTCCAGTATCAATATAGCTGTGGCATGGATGGGAGCCCTGACTTACATGCTGCAGATCTTTTATGATTTCAGCGGCTACAGTGATATGGCCATCGGCCTGGGAAAGATGTTCGGCTTCCATTTCAAGGAAAATTTTATCTATCCCTACGGCTCCTCAAGCGTGAAGGAATTCTGGAGACGCTGGCATATTTCCCTTTCCACCTGGTTTAAAGAATATCTTTATATTCCGCTGGGCGGCAATCGTAAGGGGCGGTTTCGCACCTGTATAAACAAGATAATCGTTTTCTTCTTTACCGGTCTCTGGCATGGTGCCAACTGGACTTTCATCATCTGGGGACTGTGGCACGGGCTTTTCCTTCTGCTGGAGGAGTATCTGGGATTCTTAAAGAAGATACCGAAAGTGATAGGCAGGATTTATACGCTGCTGGTGGTGTGCCTCGGCTTTGTGGTATTCAGAGCTGATACATTTAAGCAGGGTATGTTTATGATAAAAGAAATGTTTACCGGAACAGCCTTTACGGCGGAGAGTGTCAGCTTTGCGTGGCAGCAGCTGACTCCCTGGGTCATAGTCATGTTCATTGCGGCAGTGGTTTTCGCAGCGCCTCTGAGGCCGGTGGCTGACAAAGTGAGGGCTGCACTACAGAAGCCTTTCGCAGAGGGAGAGAAGCCGGGAGGTAGGCAGATGGCCCTGCGCACTGCAGCAAATGTGATTGCGGTGATGCTGCTTGTCTGGTGCATAATCAGGTTGTCAGGCGGCACATACAATCCGTTTATTTACTTCCGTTTCTGATGAGCGGCAGAGATTTGGATTTGACAGGAAAAATTTTTTGAGAAATAGCTCCCCGGGAGCATAAAAGAGGTTAAGCATGAGAAAAAAGGCGGGATTGATTTTTATAATTATCTGTATGGCAGTATGCCTCATTCCTTTTGCGGGGATGACATTTTTCCGTACGGATACCACAACGGAAAATAAAACTCTGGCTTCATTTCCCGGTTTGACAAATGAGAATGGCGGGCCGAACATGGAATTCTTTGACGGGCTGGCAGATTATTTTGAAGATCATTTTGCTTTCAGGGAGTATCTGGTAAATGCGGATGCCCTGATCCAGAGCAGGATTTTTAAAGTGTCAAATGTGGATACGGTGCTGGTGGGTCGTAACGGATGGCTCTATTACACGGCTACCCTGGATGATTATCTGGGACAGAATCTGATGAGTGATCGGGAGATTTACAATGCGGCACACAATCTGACGCTGATGCAGGAGTATGCAGAGTCCAGGGGAGCGCAGTTTGCGGTCACCATTCCGCCTAATAAAAACACTCTTTACGGAGAAAACATGCCCTATTATGATTCGAAGGTGGTGAGCGCAGACAGGAATGCTGAGAAGCTGGCAGAGGCCATGCAGGAACAGGGAGTAAATTATGTCAATCTGTTTGACGCTTTTGAGTCTCAGGATGAGGTGCTCTACTGTATGAGGGATTCCCACTGGAATGAGAAAGGAGCGGTGCTGGCTTACAATACTATTTTGGACTTTATGGATATAGGCCATAATGATCTGGAACAGGCTGCGGTGAACCGCGCTAAAACTTATATCGGAGACCTGAATTCCATGGTTTACCCTTTGACATCCGTACCTGAATGGAATTATACATATAGTTACGATGAGACGTGGTCCTACGTGACGGATACCGAGAGCGTGGAGGACGGCAGGATACAGACGGAGAACCCGGACGGAGAGGGTTCGCTGCTGATGTTCAGGGATTCATTTGGGAATACTTTGCTTCCTCTGATGGCAAACACTTTTGCTGATGCCTTTTTTACCAAGGGCACACCCTATAATTTGGGGCTGTATATGGATACTTATCATCCCGATACGGTGATAGTGGAGAAGGTGGAGAGAAATATAGCTGATTTTGCCGAGGGGCCGCCTGTCATGTCGGGTATTGATGTATTGTTGGAGGAGCAGATTTCGACTGCGGATACGAAGACTGATTTTGAGCTTGGTGTGTCTGAGAACGACCCTTCATATTTGAGTATGCATGGTGTGTTGGAGGGGATTAATGAGGCTGATCTCACGGATGTGTATGTCAGACTCAGCTCCGGAGGGACTGTGAAGACGGTGGCTGCATTCCTGGTAAGTGACGGGGACACGGACTTTGGATATCAGCTTTATCTGGCAAAGGACGAAATCATAAATTTGTTTGGTGATGACTGCAGTGGCTTGCAGCTGGAGGTCATTACCAGGACCGGGGATGGACTGACTGCAGTCTATACCGGCACTGAGGATTTCTCCGGATTGGTTTTCGAATGATACCGTGGGAACTAATGCCTGAATCTGAAAATAAAAAAATTTAAATAAAGATTTTTGAAAGAGAGGGAAATGTGATGACAGGTAAGAGATTTGAGAAAAACGGAATAAAACGCATACTGCTGCTCGTA
>JAJPYU010000117.1 GCA_021204765.1 Clostridiales bacterium | reverse complement strand
GAGTTTATTGATCTGATCGGCAAATTTAGCCAGATCTTTGTTTGCACCCTCCCTGTATTTATTGATAATATTGACAAGGCGCTGTCCGGCGGCAACAAGGCGGTCGAAAGCGGAAGAGGCAGCGTGTTTTGCGGCTTTCTTCTTCGCAGCGGGCTTCCTGTCGCCCTGGGCGATGCAGACATTCTTTGCGAGATCCCAGGCGTCCCCGCTGTATGGGGCTGTGGTGACGGCCCCGCAGGCCTCTGTTAAGTGGGCGGCGAACTCGTCAGTGACTTTGTCCTCGCCGTGGACCACGAAGATGCGCTCAGGCATCTTCTCCATGCCCTGCACCCAGGCAGTCAGGTGATCCCTGTCGGCGTGTCCGCTGATACCGGGAAGGTTGATTATCTTCGCCTTCACCTGTATGGTCTCACCGAAGAGCTTCACATTTGTTGCACCGTTTAAGAGGTTGTATCCCATGGTGCCGGGCACCTGGTATCCCACGAAGACCACACAGCACTCAGGTCTCCAGAGGTTGTGCTTTAAGTGGTGGCGGATACGGCCGGCCTCACACATACCCGAGGCGGAGATGATGACCTTTGACTTCTTATCGAAATTTATCGCCTTGGAGTCATCGGCGGTGACGGATTTCACCAGTCCCTCGAACTGTATGGGATTGACGCCGCTTTTTATGAGCTCCAGATCCTCCTCCCTGAAGCACTCTCCCACACTCTCATTAAATATGCCTGTAGCCTCCACTGAAAGGGGGCTGTCCACATAGGCCTCGAAATTCCGGTACTCGGGAAGCATGTCCTCCTCCTTGATACGCCTGAGATAATAGAGCATCTCCTGGGTACGGCCAACGGAAAAGGCGGGGATGACCACATTGCCTCCCTTGTCGAAAGTCTCCTTTAAGACCCGGGCCAGGGCCACAGCGTAATCCGGGGGTACGTCGTGGAGACGGTTGCCGTAGGTGGACTCGATGATCAGGTAATCCGCATCGGTTGGGATCTCCGGATCCCGGATCAGGGCACGATTTCCGTTCCCCAGATCCCCGGAGAAGATGAGCTTCTTCGTGGTGCCGTCCTCAGTGATCCACATTTCTATAAATGAGGATCCCAGCAGATGGCCGGCATCCCTGAAAATGACCTTTAAACCCTCAGTTACATCCACTTCTCTGTCATAATAACAGGGTACAAAGCAGCGCATTACTCTCTCCGCATCCTCCACGGTGTACATAGGCTCCACCTCGGGACTGCCGGCACGCTTTGCCTTCCTGTTCTTCCACTCGGCCTCGGACTCCTGAATGTGGGCGCTGTCCTTTAACATGATCTCGCAAAGCTTTGTGGTGGCGTTGGTGGCGTAGATCTGACCCCTGAAACCCCCGGAGTACAAAAGGGGCAGCAGGCCCGAATGATCGATGTGGGCGTGAGTCACGAAGACGTAATCGATCTGGGTGGCATCAACGGGCAGCTCCTGGTTCTCGTAAATGTCGGCTCCCTGCTCCATGCCGCAGTCCACCAGGACGTGCCTGCCCGCGAACTCCAAATAGTGGCAGCTGCCGGTGACCTCATGGGCCGCACCGTGAAATTCTAACTTCATAATTTTTCCTCCTCCTTATCAAGAATGCCAGATTTATATTTATCTTATTTGGCGCTCGTGTGAAAACGAGTTCGTCGAAAAACAGGAAATGTTTTTCTCGTGAACTGCTTCCCACAGAGCTATGCATACACTCTCACTAAGTGTTCTTAGCATTGCGCCGCTGTACTATTCTACTGTATAAGTACCCTCTACATAATTTATGAACTGTTGTGCGGTGCGGCCCGAGATACCGCCGTGGGACAGCTCCCACTTGTTGGCTTCGGCCTTGAGCTCCTCGTCGGAAAGCGTGATCCCGGCGCGGCGGGCCAGTCCGATGACAATCCCGAAGTACTCCTTCTGGCTGGGCTTGGAGAAGCTGATGGTTACCCCGAAGCGGTTGGCCAGGGAGAGCTTCTCCTGCATGGTGTCGGAGCGGTGCATGCCGTCGGAGAACTCCATGTCGTTGCGGTCGCTCCAGTTCTCCTGTATCAGGTGGCGACGGTTACTGGTGGCGTATATCAGGACATTGTCCGGCTTCGTCTCCACGCCGCCCTCGATGACGGCCTTTAAGAACTTGTACTCCACCTCGAAGCCCTCGAAGGAGAGGTCATCCATGTAAATGATGAACTTGTAATTCCGGTTCTTCACCGCAGAGATCAGGTTCGAGAGATCTTTGAACTGGTGCTTGTATATCTCTATCATCCTCAGCCCGTCACCATAGAATTCATTGACTATGGCCTTGACGCTGGTGGACTTGCCGGTGCCGGCATCGCCGAAGAGGAGGACGTTGTTCGCCTTTCTCCCCTCTACGAAGGCTTTCGTATTATCGACCAGCTTCTTTTTCTGGATCTCATAACCGATGAGATCATCCAGCACGACCTGGTCCATATTATTAATAGGAAGAAAGCTGAGTCCGCCCGCGCCTGTTCCCGCAAAGCGGAAAGCCTTGTTAAGGCCGAACATCCCCACTCCGTAGTCCCTGTAAAATCCGGTGACCGCATCAAAGAAACCTTTTGCGTCAGCCGCCGACTCCAGCTGCCGGGACAGCTCCTGCACCTTCTCACTGACATTCTTATTGTACATCAGCTCCTTTTTATCTATGGCATGATAATCGGAAATGAGGGAAAAGCAGTCGATACCCAGGGCGGTCTCTATCTCTGAGAAATCATAGTCAAAAAGAGACTTCATGGCGGCAAAGTCATTTAAGGCGAAATGATTCACGCTGCCGTCGTTAGCACCCACTTTCTCGCAGGTGAGGCTGAAGGGATTCTCATTGGTTATGAGGTAATAGGCCAGATAATTGTGCCAGAGGTTCTTATCAAAGCCGTAGTCCGTGGCCAGGGTCAGCAGATGCTTTATCTGGGTGTAAATGCGGCGGGTAAGGATGGCCCCCGTCTCCTTTCCCTCCTCAAAATCACGGAATATCTCCCCCATCTGATAGAGGAGGCAGTCCGTCGGCATATCTCCGTATAAGATCAGTTTTGCGATTTCTGAATACATGATAATCTCCTCATACAAACTGCTTTAGTACATAAAACGCTGCTTTCCGCTCCCGCACCAATTATATAATCCCCTTAAGATCAATCTCCAGATCCTCATATATCCCGACCCTCACCACGTCAGAAAATGTATACTCGCTCATATTATCATTTGCGAAATCATAGACCATAATGCGCTTCTTGTCCGGATCCACTATCCAGTACTCCCTTACCCCGGCTGTGCGATACTTAAAAAGCTTCACGCTGTAATCCATGCGTGTGCTGCCCGGAGAGGCCACCTCTATTATCCAGTCCGGTGCCCCGGTGCAGCCTGCGTCATCCAGCTTTTTCGGATCGCAGACCACGGAAATGTCCGGCTCCACATAGGTCCTGTCATCAGCATTTAATCTGACGGCAAAGGGGGCGGGATACACCTCGCAATCTCCGCCTTTTTTCTTAATATAATCCCTGATCAGATAATTCAACTCAGATATGATCAACTGGTGCCGCCGCGAAGGGGGAGCCATGTCATACATCTGCCCATCAATGAGCTCCGCCCTCTGCCCGTCGGGAAGGCTGTAGATATCAGCAGTGGTGTATTCTTTTGGTAAAGGCATGCTCATTTCCTCCTTCAAAAGTAAACTTAATATCAGTATAACACAATCCGGAGCCAAATAGTAGGAGATTCGGTTACTTTGGTCTTGACATTTTTTTAAAAATTGTTAAAATTTTTTCTTGAAAACGGCCGATACAAGGTTCACGCGGACTGGTTACACGCCAGAGAAGCGGAATTTTGTATCGTTTTTTTTGTAATTCGGAGGTATACGAATATGGAAGCGAAGCGTCAAACAAAGAATTATATCCTGGCGGTGGCCGTGTCCCTGGCCATGTTCTGCATGGGGCAGATCCCCGGCTCAATAGATGCCGCCATCGAGGAGATCTCATCAGCCTTTAACCTGACATCCACCACCGGCATGTATGTGACCACCGTGGCCTGCATAGTGAGTGTGGTCTTTTCCATCATCCTGGGCTTTATCGCCGGGAAGAAGGTGGGTTACAAGCCCCTGGTGCTTTTCTGCGCCATCGTGGAGGTGGTATCGGCACTGGTGCCTTTCGTGACAAGCAAATTCATCATGCTCATAGTGCTTCGCGGAATCTTCGGTATAGGCTTCGGCGGCATGCAGAGCATGGAAAATACCGTGACTACCATACTGATCCCTGTGGAAAAGCGGGCCCGCATCCTGGGCATGGGCATGTTCGTGGGCTTCGGCATGAACTGCATCCTGCAGCTTTTAGGCGGCGTCCTGGCCGAGAGGGGCTGGAACTATGTATTCCTTAATCACATACTGCTCTTTATTCCGCTGGTTATCATTATAGTGGGATGTATGAAAATGGACTTCACGCCTGCTGATGAGACGGGCGGCACTGCCGTGATGGAATCTGATACAGGAACCGGCTCAGAAAAAACAGCTAAAACTAAAGCAGCCGGGAGCGAATCTGAGACAGAAAACAAAATGACTGATAGCAAGCCTGAAAAGGAAACTGTTTCCGGTAAAGAAGGTTCATCCCAGACTTCCGGAAAGCTGGGACTCCCCGTCTTCCAGTGCTGGATCATGATGCTTTTAGTGGGAATATTTATCGCGCCGCTGCTGGTGGGCTGCTCCTTCCTCTCCGCCGCCATCATCGACTCCACCACCGTGGCCGGTGTGGTAGCCGTGTGCTTCTCCCTGGGCTGCATGATAGGAGGGCTGATATATCCCAAACTTTTCTCTGCCCTTAAGAAAAAATCCCTGCCTTTCTTCCTGCTGCTCATGGCCATCGGCATCCTGGGCTGCGGGATCAGCCGCAGCGTGGTCCTGCTCTGCGTCCTGATCTTCGTCGCAGGGCTGGGCTTCTCCATGACCCTCTCCTGCGCGATGATGATACTGGGACTGGCCACCTCCACTGCGCGTATCGCCATGGTGTCGGCTATAATGATGGCGTTATATAATCTGGGAATGTTCTTAAGCAGCAGCTTCGAGAATGTGGTGGGCCGCGTCACCGGCGACTCCCTGTACATGCCCCTCTACATCGGGGGCATACTGACGCTGGCCGTGGCAGTGATATACCTCATCGTGTCGCCCATGCGGGGGCAGAAGCTTCCTGAATAAAGTTAATGAGGTGTCCCGCCAGGTTTACCGAAAATGCAATATCTGACATTTCCGGGCAGGCTCTTATGTTATCCCTCAAACGCTCTTATTCGATATGTCGCCCCTATCTCCTCACAGATCTTCCGGCACTTTGCCTCTTCCTCGTGAGTTATGGTCGTGTCCACGGTGGACATGACCACGTTGGGGACATGGGCGACGCAGCGGCGGGTAAAGTCTGTCATGGCGGCGAAGGACTCCTCCCCGAAGCGGCTTCTCACTATCTCCTGATAGCGGATGGGGTCGGGATTGTTAAGGCTCACCGAGACAGTGTCGATAAGCCCCTCAAGCTCCGGCGTGATGTCCCGGCCGTTTATCAGATTCCCCAGTCCGTTGGTGTTAAGCCTGACAGGCATCCCATAGGTCTCTTTCACGAATCTGGCCACCGGGATCATCACGTCAAAGGCCTCCGTGGGCTCCCCGAAGCCGCAGAAGACCACCTCGCCAAACTGACTCATGTCGAACTTGGAAAACTCCGCCATGACCTCCCGGGCCGTCGGCTCCCTCTCCAGCCACAGGCTGGCGGACTCTCCGACGCAGTCGGTGCTCTGCCTCAGACAAAATACGCAGGCACACGGGCACCTGTTGGTCAGGTTCACGTACAAATTGTCATACACCTTATATAAAATCTCCATCACTAAAACCTTTCCTACCCTAATTTTGCAAGGTGTTCTTCGAAACACAGCCCGTCCGTCAGCGGTATCCCCTTCTCGATGGATGTCTCGATGCATTTCTTCACGAAGGAGGACGCTTTCTTCACGGAGTCCCCGAAAGCCACCCCGTTTACTGCGTCTGCCGCCAGTATCGCCGCGAAGATATCCCCCGTGCCGGAGCGGGAGTCCCCGACGCAGTGGGTCCGTCTCAGCTTCACAGGCTTGCCCTTCTCATAGCAAAGGTTCGCCACGAAGCTCCCCTGGGGTATCCCCGTCACCACTATCTTCTCCGGCCCCATGGCGCAGAGCTTCTCAGCCATATCCTCTATCTCGGCCACCCTCCACTTCTCCTTGTATGGGGTGTCCGTCAGCATGCAGGCCTCGGTGACATTGGGGGTCAGTATATCAGCGAATTTCACCAGCCGCTTCATCTCCCGGCACATTTCCATGGTGTAAGTCGGATAAGGCCGGCCGTAGTCCCCCATGACCGGATCGATGAGGGTGACAGTCTCCCCGCCTCCGAACTCCTTAAGGAATCCCGCCACTATATCTATCTGCTCCACCGAGCCTAAAAAACCGGTGCATATCCCATCGAATCTTAAGTCCAGCTTCTTCCACTCATCCATGTAGGCTTCCATATCCGAGGTCAGATCATCAAAGTAGAAGCTGGGAAATCCGGTGTGATTTGAAAATACCGACGTGGGCAGCGGACAGCACTGTATCTTCATCACGGAAATGATGGGCAGTGCCACTGCTATGGAGCAGCGCCCGAAGCCCGACAGGTCATTTATCACCGCTATTTTCTTCTGGTTATTGTGTGAATCCATTATTTTGCACCCCTGAGCAAATCCCCGAGATGTATGTCCATCCTTTTCCTGTTCCTCGACCTTCTCCTGAATATCCCCCTCCAGGTGGGCGGGTAAATCAGTATCAGCAGCGGGAAGAGCTCCAGCCTGCCGGCAAGCATATCAAACATCAGCACATATTTGCTGAAAATGCTGAAGAAAGCATAATTCTCCTCGGGTCCCACCAGCTCCAGGCCGGGCCCGATGTTATTTATGGTGGCCGCCACCGCCGTGAAATTGGTGATCAGGTCATTATTCTCAAAAGACAGGCAGAAGATGGACACCGCAAAAATGACCACGTAGCTGACGATAAATACATTCACGCCCCGGATCACGTCGTGCTCCACTTCCTTGCCGTCCATCTTGATCTTCTTGATCCGCTTCGGATAGAGGTAGGAGCCCAGCTCCTTTACCATTGTCTTCACCAGGATTACAAAGCGGGAGGCCTTGATGCCGCCGCCGGTGCTGCCGGCGCAGGCTCCGAAGAACATGAGCATCACCAGTATCAGCCTGGAAGTCTCGGGCCAGTTATTGAAGTTCGTGGTAGCGAAGCCGGTGGTGGTGACTATGGATGCCACCTGGAAAGATACAGTCCTCAGATTCTCTCCGAAGGTGACCGCCACGTTGTAGGAATTTATCATTATCAGCACTACTGCCGCAGCGACGACGCAGAGATAAGCCCGGATCTCCTCCATTTTCACGGCCTGGCGCCATTTCTTAAAGAGGATCAGGTAGTAGGCGGAGAAATTTATGCCGAACATCAGCATGAAGACGGTGACCACCCACTGTATGTATGGGGAGTAACCCGCCAGGCTGGTTGATTTCACTGCAAATCCTCCGGTACCGGCTGTACCGAAAGCCGTGGTCAGGGCCTCGAAGAGGGACATGCGTCCCACCAGCAAAAAGATGACCTCCAGAATGGTCATGGCCATATATATAAGGTAGAGTATCCTGGCGGTGTGCATCACTTTCGGCACCAGCTTGCCCACAGAGGGACCGGGACTCTCGGCCCGCATCAGGTTCATGTGGGACCCGCCACTCATTTTGATGACTGCCAACAGAAATACCAGCACTCCCATGCCTCCCAGCCAGTGGGTGAAGCTCCTCCAGAAGAGCATGCAGTGGGAAAGAGCCTCTATATCATTTAAAATACTGGCCCCGGTGGTAGTGAAGCCGGATATGGTCTCAAAGAGTGCATCGGTAAAAGAGGGGATTTCCCCGCTTATGACAAAGGGCAGGCAGCCCACCAGGCTTATGAGTATCCAGGACAGAGCTGTCACCACACAGCCCTCCCTTATATAGAAAACTGTGCTTTTCGGCTTAAAACGCGTGATGATAAGACCTGCCAGGCCGCTTGCCGCCGCCACAAGCAGGAAATACCAGGTGACCTGTTCCCTGTATATCAGCCCAACTATCCACGGCAGGAGCATGAAAGCACCTGTCAGTATCATAACCCACCCCAGGATGTATAAGATCATAGACCTGTTCATTATATTGTTCCTCATATCAACACGTCGTCTATCTTCCCAATGTCCGTCTGCGTGGTAGCTATGACCACCGTATCCCCCGCCATCAGCTTATTGTGCCCTCTGGGGATAATGATCTCACCACCGCGGTTTATACAGGTGATGATCACATGTTCCTTCAGATCCATCTCGGACAGAGACATTCCCGCCACCTTGCTGTCCTCGCCCACATAGAGCTCGATGGCTTCCAGCTGGTCGGAAAAGAGTCTTACCAGAGTCTCTATATCACTGTGAAGCTGTTCCGCCTTGGTGCGGACGTAGGCTGTGATGGCCTCGGCAGTCAGGTACTCCGGGAAGATCACGCTGCCCAGATCCAGGTTCTCTATCACCGGGCGGAAAGTAATGCGGTTCACCTTGGTCACCAGCTTCGAATCAGTGACCATTTTCAGGTGCATGGACATAAGGATATTCTCCTCGTCTATGTCTGTGAGAGCCACCACGGACTCGGAATTTTTGATTCCGGCCTCATCCAGCAGCTCCATATTGGTGGCATCACCGTTTATCACCACAGCTCTTGGAAACATGAGGCTCAGATCGCTGCAGCGCTTATCGTCGCGCTCAACTATCTTCACTCCCACACCGGCCTTCAAAAGGATCTGTGCCAGATAGTATGAACAGCGTCCGCCGCCTAAGAGCATGGTATTCCTGACCCGGTGGGTGACGAAACCGGTCTTATTAAGAAAAGTCCTGGCATTTCTCATCTGGGCCACGAAAGCGATGACATCCCCGCCCTGCAGTACAAAGGATCCGTCGGGGATAACCACCCTACCGTCCCGCTCCACGGCACAGATAAGGACTGCATCAAGAAGATCACTGTCCAGATCCATGATGCGCCTGCCGGTGAGGATATTTCCCTCAGGAAGCTTTATACGTATCATATCCGCCTGGCCTCCGGCGAAAATATCTACTGACAAAGCCGTGGGCATGAAAAGTATACGGGCAATTGCATAGGCGGCCTGCTGGTCGGGATTGATGATCATGGTAAGGCCCATCTTCTCCTTAAGGTAATCGGCCTCCTCCACGTACTCCGGAGTCCGGACCCTGGCGATGACATCGCAGTTCCCGTTACGCTTCGCCACCACGCAGCAGAGCAGGTTCAGCTCGTCGGAGGGAGTGACAGCGATAAATACATCCGCCTGCTCTACATCCGCATCCTGCTGCACGGAGAGGCTGGCTCCATTTCCTATTATGCCATAGACGTCGTATCGATCCGTGATCTGCTGGAGCTTCTCCGGATTCCTGTCTATTACAGTGATATCGTGTTCGTCCCCGGAGAGCCTCTCCACCAGGGTGCTGCCGACTTTCCCGCAGCCCACTATTATAATCTTTAAGCCTCTGGCCTTAGCCTTTTCCTTTTTCCTTCGGTCTCTCATGGTGTATCCTCACGGTGATATTTATAAACCGGGCGTCTTCCGTGCCGATATAGGCACCAATGCCTGACATGTTTCCAAACCTTTCAATATAATAATTGATTGCCGGGGAAAATGCAACTGTAATCAGAAAAGCATAAGCGATTATTTGGATCCGGGAAACAAGGTTTCCCGGAACACATGCAGATAAAAAACGGCGGGGAAATCCCCGCCGCAACAATTCCGGATCCTTCGGTCGGCCCGGTTAACGCTCTTTGCAGCTCCGCTTTTTGACTGCCAGCAAGCATATTATGACTGCAAGGGCGCCGGCTGCAGCCACCAGCAATATTATGACTGTCCGGCCCAACACACCGGTATCCGGAGACGAGGCAGATCGTATGTTGAAAGGCTTTTTTTCCTGACCTTCATCGCCCTTTTCCTGCTTCGGTTCTTCTGCCGTCACCGCCTCGGTCTTCGGAGTGGCATCCACGTCATATACATACTCTCCGTCTTCCTCTGTCGGCACCGTCACCACAAAAGAGCTTAAAGCGTAATACCCCTCAGCCGCCTCATCCTGGACAACCAGATACATTCCTGTCGGAACATTCACAAAGGAAGCCGTTCCGTCAGTTCCCACCTGAGCAGTGGCATAGGTTTTTACCTTATTGTCCTCAGCGTAGGACTGATAAGTCTCAGCCAGGTCGGCCTTTGAGACACTCTCCATATCATTGGGATCCCCGTCGCAGCCGGCAAAGGCTTTCGTCAGGCTGTAGTAAGGCTGTTCAGTCTCGTCCGCGAGGGTTTCCGCCACCTGATAAAGCGCCAGGCTTCCTCCC
This sequence comes from Clostridiales bacterium, assembly GCA_021204765.1. Taxonomy (GTDB): domain Bacteria; phylum Bacillota; class Clostridia; order Lachnospirales; family Lachnospiraceae; genus Eubacterium_I. The sequence continues at coordinate 5,662 of JAJPYU010000117.1, read as the reverse complement.
GCCACCGCAGTGCCGTCGCTGTCAGAAATGGTCACGCTGATGGAACCGGCTGCATTCACATCGAGGGACTCCGCCGCCATTACAGAGAGCGGTGTAAGGGCAAGCATAGCCATGACGACTGCCGTCAGGCAGAAAATTCTCAACGGACTTTTCTTAAAAATACACATAAGGCACCTTCCTTTTCAGGGCATGAACCCCATCTCCTTTTCATCATCCGACACACCGCCGCCACGATAACCGCCGCCACGGCAGCCGCCAGTATGATCAGCATATAGTAATCCCGCAGGAGATGTCTCCCGTCGGAATCCAGCTCTCCATTGTATGGCACCCGATGCCCCCTCACCAGCAGCCTGTGGGTATTTATCCCATAGGGAGTGCAGGTAAAGAGCGTCACCAGATCCTCTCCCTCCACCGGCTCCAGGGCCGCCGTCAGGGTCTCATAGTCATCCTCTTCCACCATAGGCAGTATCTGATCCACCTCATAGGCCAGCACTTCATCCAGTATGCAGAGGTAGAACTCATCTCCCTCCTCCAACAGATCCAGGTCGGCAAAAAACTTTCCCGTGGGCAGTCCCCGGTGTCCGGCCAGCATCGCGTGGTTTCCCTCCCCGCCAATAGGCAGCTGAGTGTTTTCCTGATGGCCCGCACCCATTTCCAGGACCTCCACGGAAGTGCCGTGGTAAATTGGCAGGCTGACGTCTATCTTCGGAATGCAGATGTATCCCATGATGCCGTCGCCGTTTATATTCAGGACGTCCATATAGTCCCCGGACTCACTGCCGCCATCGTCATCGAAAGCGTCACTGTACAGGCCAAACCCGGCGTGAGAGGCATTGTAGGCCTCAGCCTCCTCCCAACATCCGCTGATCTCTTCCTTGTTCATACTCTCCACGGTCTTTTCATAGGAGGAAATCTCCCTGCTCCGTTTCAAGCTGCTTATCTCGCCGGAAACCGTCGGATAAACTAGCACTCCGACCCCGGCCACCACCAGTACCACTATGACCACCGCCAGAGCCCTGAGCCCGGGTCTGGACTTTTTTCGTTTTAAATTTCTATTTCCCTCAGGACGGCCCTTATCGCCCCGGCTTCTTCCCATGCCTGTGACCTCTTTTACCCATGATGCGGTGCAGGATCACGATAATGATCACTGCGGCTATGGCCCCGGACAACACCCATTTCCAGTAGGCAATGCCGGATACAAGATCTGAGAGATCCTTTCCCTCATTCTGCACTGACTCATCATAAGGCACCCTGTGTCCCCTCACCAACAGCCTCTGGGTATTTTCCCCGTAAGGCGTGCAGGTCAGCAGCGTGACCAGATCCTCTCCCTCCTCGATAACCAGATCAGAGGTATCCGTGGGCTCCACCACCCTTATCTGGTCCACCTCATAGCAGAGCACATCGTCCAGCACATATATCAGGAAATGGTCGCCCTCCGCAAGCTCGTCCAGATCCGTGAAAAGTCTCTGGCTCGGCAGACCCCGGTGTGCGGCGATGACCGCATGGGTGCCCTCTCCTCCCACCGGCAGCGAACTCCCCTCCAGATGTCCGGCTCCCAGCTGCAGCACCTCATCCCCGGTGGTATGGTATATCGGCAGGTAAATGTCTATCTTCGGTATGGAGACATAACCCATGACGCCGTCCCCGTCCGGATCCAGGCAGGCCATATACTCCGGGTTAGGCTCGTCCTGAGCCGCCGCCACGGCAAAAGGGTCCGGCAGGTTCGAAGCGGTGAGCGCATCGTTGTATGCGTATGCCCTCTCCCACTCTACAGTAAAATCCCTGCCCTCCTCCACCTCGCTGGCTATGCCATCGGTGTAATCTCCCAAAAGCAGCTTCTCCCGGTGAGCGTCCCACTTATCCGCTATCAGCGGATAAAATAGGACAGCCACCCCGGCAATCAGCAAAAGTATGATAAGGACAATGCATGCCCTGCCTTTTTTCATTTCTCAGCCCTGGCCCTGCGGCGATAGACCATGAACAGGCACGCCGCCGTCACTATGATGGCTACTCCTATGATGGTAAAGATCAGTGTGCTCATATTCCCGGTGAAGGGCAGCTTCATGATCATCGTGTCACCTATGTAAGCAGGATTTATGACAGAGGTAATCCCTGTGTCGTCCCCGGTCACATCTTCACCTGCGTCCTTCACACTTGTCACCGTAAAAATGCTGGTTATCTCATCGGCCCAACCCTCGTCAGTCCTGGCGCTGATGGCGTAAGACCAGTCGGCAAGCTCTCCGGTCTCAGCCTTATAATCTGCGCTGATGACTATCCTGTAAACCGTGGTGTTGAGTGTATACCACTTCGGCGCTTTGGTCTCTTTCAGATAGTAGGTTCCGGCAGAAAGCCCGGGCATGTTCATCTTTCCGTTATCATCAGTCACCACAGTACCGTCAAAATGATACTCTCCATTCTCCGCACCGTTAGTGTATATTTCTGTGCAGTCCTCATCGGTGTAGAGGGTAAACTCAGCGCCAGCCAGAGGTGTGATCCCTTCCTGCCCGGAGTCATCTGTGTCTATCTCACTCTCATCATCTGCGTCATCACTGCCTTCTGCGGTACCACCGTCTGCAGTATCCACTTTATCATCATCTTCCGTGACGGCATTGTCTGCATCTTCCCCGTCATCGCTGTCTGAGGCATCACTGACTATCTTTGTCAGCAAAGGGTAAGTGATACCCTCGCTCCCATAATCGTCAAATTCTTCTCCGTAGATCCCGCTTGCATTTCCGTCAATGGTGAACGAGTAAATATGGGTAGTATCCGTCAGGGTGGTATGATCATCATGCACGGAAGAGTCCAGAGAGTACTCCAGGACAACCGTATTGCTGTTATCATCAGAATCCAGCGACGCATCATCACCCAGGGTCACATTGTAGGTGACAAGGAGGTGATAGAGCTCGTATTTATTTAAAGTGTAAGTATAGTCATCGTTATGGGATGAATCACTGGCTCCACCGTCATCATTCTCAGTACCTGAATCTTTAAACACAAAATCTATTGAAACTGTGGAGCTCCCATCCTCATTCTCCGTGACCGCCACCGTGTAATCAGTACCCTTTTCCAGTGTCGCTATGACATTATCCTCAGCCCCAACATCACTAACTTTTAAGCTGTCAACCACCTGCACTGTAATGTCGGGATTCTCAGAGCCCATGTCTGTATAATTCAAATTCAATCCTTTTTCAAGAGTATCCGTCAGGTTAAAGACGGGATAGTCGCCACCGTAATATGGGATTTCACTTACAGTCACCTGATAGCTGATCGTATCGCCCACGTTGGCCGAGGTACCGTTTGAGCCGCCGTCCGTGACCGTGGCAGCCGGATTGCCGCTGACTTTGGCGATCTGCTTGTCCAGCTTTGGCTCTTCAGCCTTCATCCAGACCTCACCGTCACCTACGCCTGTAATCCCGTCGGCCATGGTGATACTTCCATCAACCACAGTGTTAGCTGTCGTGTAATACACGGAAGCAACCCCCACATTATACTCCACGCTCGCAGCTCCGCTGACTACTATCAGGTAGGCACCTACAGCCACATTACTGGCGGTAAATGTATAGGAGGATGTATCACCACTTTTGGTCAACTCATAATACTGCTTCTTATCATTCGTCTCCATGCTGCTCAAAGCGGAACCATACACGGTGTCTGTAGATGAATGATAAGTAAATCCATTTTCATTAATGATTTTCTCATGGATGGCATTGAGCTGAGTCTCGCCAAACTCGTACCTGTATTCATAGGAGACTTTCATATCATACTCAAGAGAAATATTATTTTCCTCGGCATAGGCAGAGGCCTCTTTCTCAGTCTCCTCCTCATTGGTGCCGCTAACGACCACCTCACCATTATAGGAATAGAGTATGTACAGCTTTTCCGCACCCATATTATAGAGGGAATCATATCCTGAAAACTTGTCAGTCGTTTCATCATAAGTGGCCAGGACAATGGGATAAGCTTTCACGCTCAGACTGCTTGCCGTATCTGTTATACCATTGACCGTGATAGTGCCCCAATCGTCTTTTGTCCCCTTCACATTATCTGTACCACTGCCACCACCAGTATTTTCAGCCATCACTGTGATGCCCAGGGAGAACACCAGAGCCGCTGAAAGCAACAGCGCAAAAATCTTCCTGAATTTTTTCATACCCGGATCACCTCCCTCAGACCTTTCTCACCTTTCTCCTTCGTCTGACCGTCAATCCAACGGCCACGGCCACCAAAGCACAGCCTGCGATGACCCAGGGCAGGGCATACTTCTTCCATCCGCCGGTATTCGGCAGCTCATAGTAACGATAATTCGGCAGGAAATATTCATAATAAATCCGCTCGTCATTCGGCCCAGACTCCTCTTCATCGGCAATGTAAATCTTTTCGTAAACGGCGTAGCCGTTCTCATCCAGTACCGGCTCTCCATCGTTATTTGTCTTTTCCACAAGATAATATTTGTCGTAGGCCAGATTATTGCTGCCGGCGTAAGTGACTCCGTCCTCCGTGTGGTCATCGGTCAGCACCGTATAAGTCTCAGTGGATGAATCCACATAAATACACCAGTAACCATCAAGCTTGATGAAATTCTCTGGAGCCTTTGTCTCCATCAGGTAATAATATCCGGTAGTCAGATTCTCTATAGTGAACTCCCCGGGGGTTTTCTCTGATTTATCTGTATATGTGCTGCAGGGCTCCTCATAATCTTTTATTGTCAGTTCCCCTGTCGTGGAATCCACAGTTACCTGGTCTTCCCTGTACAGCGCAAACTCTGCCCCGGCAAGCGGTGTCGCCGTTATCTGCTCAGTTTCAGGGTCAACCGTAAGGGAATCACCGTCTACTTTTGTCAAATCGACACTGCCTTCGGCAACCCATATGGTCAGACGGACGCTGCGGACCAATCACTGAGTATATAGTCATCCTCATCGGATTGCTCACCACCTTCTTCAGGTGCAGTGGGTTCTGCAGCTTCCTCTCCACTTTCATCACCGACATAGGTCCAGTTAATTTTGCCAAGGGAATATACATTGTCAAAGGTTATGGAATAATTGTCATCTTCATCCACAGTCACATTATAATCAACAGTAGTCTCTCCTACATAGACCACTTCCCTCTCGTAATCCACGCCATCTTCGCTTACCGCAACAGTCTTGTAGAATGTCATCGTCACTGGCAAAGGCAAAGTGTCTCCCGGTTCCATTTTATCCAACAGATCCAGGGTGTTCTCGTCCGCCACTTCTCCATGGGCAAAAACTGACCCGCTGTCCGAGGTGTACAGTTGAGGATTTTCCTCATCATCCGTCACAACCTCCAACTCCAGTTCCTTGATCTTTATGTGCTTGTCATCGTTTTTTCTTCTGAACCCTATCTTTGCGCTGGCACCGGCAGGTATGCCCAAGGTCTCCCTGCTGGCAGTCGTGGTGCCTGATGACGAGTATTCCCGTTCACTAAGATAATCTGAAATCGCTTTCTCTACTTCAGTGTCCGATGTATTATCATCAATAATTCCCTTATCTTTCAAAATCTGGGTAATCTCAGATTTCAGGCTTTCCGCGTATGAGTCCAAAGTATCATTATCCCCAGAAGGAACAATACCGGTTGAGAGGATCAGGGCATCATCGGAAATATACTCGCTGTCTCTTATACACAGAACCGAGCCCACGAGCCCTCT
>JAJPYU010000271.1 GCA_021204765.1 Clostridiales bacterium | reverse complement strand
ATATATACATGATATGCGGATGTGTGGGACTGGCGGCTGCCTGTATTTTAATGAGCCGCAGGTATCAGACGGGAAGATGATGCTAAATGCAGATGGCAAGGAGGAAATTAATTAGCCCGGAATTATTCACGGGAAACAGGATTGGAAAGAGCGGATTATGATTACAATAAATGATATTTCACTTGTACTCAGAGGGGAACGGATTCTGGATCATATTAATTTGTCCATGGAGGCCGGGAATATATACGGCCTGACAGGAAATAATGGGAGCGGCAAGACCATGCTGATGAAATGTATCTGCGGCTTTGTAACGCCTACTTCCGGAGAAGTGATTGTAGATGGAAAAGTGATAGGAAAAGACATGGACTATCTGCCTGATGCCGGTGTTATCATAGAGACGCCTGGATTTATCCCCTATTACAGCGGATTTAAGAATCTGAAGCTGTTGGCAGATATACGCTATCGTATAACTGATGATGAGGTCAGATCAGCCATGACTACAGTAGGGCTGGATCCTTCCGTTAAACTGCCGGTCAGAAAATACAGTCTCGGTATGCGCCAAAGGCTTGGGCTTGCTCAGGCGCTGATGGAGGATCCATCAATACTTATCTTAGATGAACCAATGAATGGGTTGGATAAAGCCGGAGTAGAGGAAATCCGTAAGCTATTGCTGATGTTGAAAAGAAAAGGCAAGCTGATACTTCTGGCCAGCCATAATGCAGAGGATATTTGTATTCTCTGTGATGAGGTGTATGATATAGAGGCAGGAGCTATTTGTGCTGTTAATAAAAAGGCGGCGGAAAGGAGATTTAAATGAGACGAATTTTATTAGCTGAAGACAATGCGAATATGCGGGAGCTCATCTGTGACTACCTGTCCGCCAACGGATATGAGGTGGACGCGGCGGCAGATGGGGAGGAGGCCTGGGAGATGATACAGACCTCGGATTACGCCCTGGCGCTGTTGGATGTGATGATGCCGCGGATGAATGGCTTTACACTCTGTAAAAAGATACGGCAGAGAGAGAATCTGCCGATTCTATTTATCACTGCGAAAGTATCTGAAGCGGATCAGCTCCGCGGCTATCAGCTGGGAGCAGACGATTACATTTTAAAGCCATTTTCCCTGGCAGTGTTGCTGGCTAAGTGCAAGGCGATCCTGGAGCGGGAGAAGCGCGGGAGTGAATGGATAGAGGTGTCCGGGATACGCCTGGAACCGGAAAGACGATTGGTAGAGTGCGGCGGGGAGTTTATCACCCTGCAGGCACTGGATTTTGATCTGCTCTATTATTTTATGAGAAATGCCGGGAAAGTTTTGACCCGGGATCAGATACTGGTAAAGCTTTGGGGCTATGACTATGAGGGCAGCGACAGGGCGGTGGACACCCATGTCAAGAATCTGAGGAAAGCTCTGGGGAAATACGGTGCATGTATACGCACTGTCATTAAGCAGGGATATGTTATGGAAAGGGAACCGGAAGAATGAAAATAAAAAGAAAAATAAAAAAGTTATGGGCAAACAGGAAGTTATTATGGAATAAATATCGTACAGCGGTATGGATAGAGGTTATAGCACTGGCCATAATTGTCTTTTCATCGTGCACGCTTTTTTACATGGGTATTTCCCAGCAGAAAGAGACCGCCATGAAAGAGTTTGAACAGATCCAGGCAGCAGTGAATGATACAGCCATGTCGGATTCTGCGGGAACAGAGGAGATTTTATATAAGGCTTTGGAAGCTCTGCCTCACACCGGGGATTATTATGCGGACGGCTGCTATCAGATCCGGCTGCAGGTCAACTCCAGATCAGGGGACACCCGGACTGAGATTAAGAGCAACTCAACGGTAATACGCTGGCAGTCCGTGAATGACGGGGAAACTATTACCCAGTATTATCTTCTGGAGAATTATTTTGACGACAGTGAACTGCAGGCTATGTATGATTACTGTGAAGAGAATCCTGAGGCCGCTGGGCGTCTTTGCGTTTCCGAGATAGATGGATATTATAAGGACAGGACAAAGGGTATAATCCGTCCGGTGAGGGCAGTCTTCACGGATAATGAGACCGGTGAGGTCATCTGTGACCTGCAGACTGATGAATACCGCAATGGCAGTGCCAGTGACAAACTGATTGTCCGTCTGGCCCAGATGCCGGATGATGCTGACCTGGATGCGGACAACGTGGAGCTGGGATATTTTACCAGATACATTTATCAGCCGGTCACGCACTATGCCCAGGGAGTTTTCAGCAGCGCAATGGTTGTGGATATCGACAATACAGATCAGATAATGTATGACGGTGAGACCAGTGTCGGCACGGGTCTGACCACGGGAAACAGTTATGTCAAATCTTACTACTGTGCCCTGCATGTGGATGCGATCCGTCTGGCCAGACATGCCGGGACATACTGCAGATATATTCTGGCGATAGTGATCTTCGGCGAGGCGCTGGCCGTGTTTCTGATCATAATTTTTCTCTATATTAAAAAAAAGCAGGATCAGGCCGCAAAGGCCCGGGAAGTTTTTTTAAATGCCATTGCCCACGAGATGAAAACGCCGACGGCAGTGATAAAAAACAGCGCCGAGTGCCTGGAAAGCGGACTTCAGCCGGATAAGCAAAGCAGGTATGTAGAAATGATAGGGCAGGAGGCGGATCACATGAACGCTCTGCTCAATAACATGCTGATCTTTACCCGGGTGACTGATGAGGAATATCAGCTGAAAAGGGAAGAAATATCCCTGGAGCAGCTGGCGCGGAAAGTCTGTGAGCACTATCAGCCGCAGATGGAGGCGAAAGGGATTTCCCTTGAATGGAACAAGGAAGGAGAAGATCTGATCTCAGGTGATGCTGTGCTTATTGAGATGGTGGTGGATAACCTGCTCTCCAATGCCGTGCGTTACTGCAAGGAAAAAGGAGTAATTCGCCTGACCATCCTTGACGGAGCACTGAGTGTATATAATGACGGCGAAAAAATTTCCGATGAGGATATGGAGCACATTTGGGAGCCCCTGTACCGCAGCGATGCGGCCAGGACCGAGGAGTATGGCAGCTCCGGTATGGGTCTGGCCATCAGCGGAGCTATCTTAAAGATGCACCATGCTGATTACGGTGTGGAAAACAGGGACGGCGGGCCGGAATTTTATTTTAGGATTCCTTAAAACCATAGGGTGTGCCGCCGTATTCCAGGACGTTTCCGGGAAAGATCGGTTCCCGGTCATAAGCTA
>JAJPYU010000282.1 GCA_021204765.1 Clostridiales bacterium | reverse complement strand
GTTTCTTACGGAGATGACACAAAAAAAGCTTCCTTTGATTTTCAGGAGGACGGCAGCGTCAGCATCAAAGTCAGGGGCGGCTCAACATATGATCTCATGTTCCGCTATTCCGGCAGCACGCTGACCCTCATCGATGGAGATCATGTGGCGCTGTATGGGTCTTATTAAAGCAGTTCTGCGTGTAGTTTTTTAATTCAAAAAGCCGTACGATCGGATGCGCAGCACCCATTGTACGGCTTTTTTAACTTTTAATCCCGGCAGGGCTATAACAGATATACAGGCAGTTCATCATTTAGATAATATGCCTCATTACCTTTAATACCCATCTCCTCCGCCACTTCGGGGGTCACGGAAGGTATTACCGAGGTCTTCACAGAAGCCTCCTTTGCTTCGCCGGATTTTGCGGCAGGATTTTCCGCTTCCATCTTTTCCCCAACCTCAACTTCCGGATTCTCCGGAGCTTCCGCCTCGGAAGCTTTTGCCGATACCCTCCTGATGCTCTCAGTTCCTACTGACATGATCTGTCCACCTCCTTTGCAAGATTCATATATTCATTGGCGCTTCTGGTACCTTTTTTATATGCCATGACCGGCAGACAGCCATCCTGGGCCCACTCCACTGCGCTGTCAATACGGATCTCCGTGTCAAAGACCCTGACACCCTCAGCGCTGCGCAGCGCCTCCCGGGTCTGCTTACAATAGTTTTTCCTTAAGTCCACCTTGGTGATGACTATCCCCAGCAGCTTAAGCCTGCTGTTCATCTTTTCCACATCATCCAGAAAATCAAACATATTCGCCACTCCGAAGAGCCCCCAGGGACTGGCCTCCACCGGAAGTACCACGTAGTCCGACGCTATGAGTATATCCATGACCCATACGCCCAGAGTAGGTGGTGCATCTATCAGGATATAGTCGTAGCTTCCGTTTTCTCTCAGATCCTCCAGGGAATTTTTAAGGATAAACTCTCTGTCTTCCTGTTTAAAAAGCTGGTACTCCATGCCGCTCATCAGAGAGGATGAGGGGATCAGATCCACGCCCTCATAGGGAGTGTGCTCTATACACTCCGCCAGATCTGTACCGGCGCATATGGCCCGATAAATATTTTTCTCCCCGGAGGCAAATGAGAGCACCTGATCCCCGGCGAAAAATGAAAGTGTCAGGTTCATCTGCATATCCCCGTCTATGAGCAGCACCTTCTTCCCAAGCCTGGCCAGGGAATAACCTACATTGGCGCAGGTGGTAGTCTTGCCGCTGCCGCCCTTGTTATTGGCAAAAGCTATAACGCTGTTCCTCTTCTCCATAAAGGCATTGCACTCCCTTATCTTTAAGACATGTAAGCCATGAATCATCAGGCGCTACATCAGTCACTACCATATCCAGGTCTGACAGGTCGCAGACCCTGGAAAAGCATACCTGGTCGAACTTGGTGTAATCCGCCGCCAGTATCCCCATCTCCGTATTCTCCAGCATATTCTGCTTCACATGTGAAATTGACGCATTGGAATCAGTCAGTCCCTTTCTGATATCCACGCCGCTGCATGACATTATCGTCTTGTCCACATGGAAAGAATTTATCCCCTGTATTGCCCCGGGACCCACCAGGGCAAATTTCTCCGACTGTATCGCTCCTCCGGTGGAAATGACATCCCATTCGCTGTATCCGGCGCACTCCATCAGCATTTCCAGTGAGTTTGTTATTATGGTAAGGTCTTTTTTACCGGCGGATTTGAGTGCCTTTATCACGAACAGGGAGGTGGTGCTGGGATCCATAAAAATATGGTCGCCGTCCTGTATCTCCTCAGCTATTATCTCGCCGATAATACGCTTTCCCAGGACATTTTTGCGCTTCCTGACGTCGAAGGGCATCTCAAAGCTGACATTTTCCTTTAAAACAGCGCCTCCGTAACTCTTACTGACCAGTCCCTCCCTTTCAAATCTGTCCAGATCTCTCCTGATGGTTTCCTCCGAGACGTTAAAGCGGCGGCTTAAGTCACTCACTACCACGTGCTTTTCCTGATGAAGTTTGTCTAAAATAAGCTTTCTCCGCTCAGCCGCAAGCATATGTCTCCTCCAAGTCACCAATCACATTATCATTCTTATCATCTGCGGATCAGGCCTGGGTATCACGGATGAATCCAGATACATTCCCCGGTCTCCCACTTTCTCCCTGGCTGTCTCTATGGCAGCCTCACAGGCAGCCACATCCCCGGTGATAAACATATATGACTTTCCGCCCATTCCCCTGGCAATGCGCAGCTCTATGAGTTCCACTATGGCTGTCTTCGCAGCCGTATCCGCTGCCACTATTATGGATGCCGCATCATAGGTCTCCAGTATCCCCAGGGCATTTACGCCTTCTATACAGGCCGTACCGTTTATAGCCGGGAATATTGACGGATCCGGGTTCCCCAGAATAAAATCACTGACAAGGGATTCCGGGCGGGTCTCCCTGGCTTTCTCTATGGCGGCATCCACCGCACTGAGCTCCCCGGCAATGAGAGCCACATATTTTCCGGGACAGACTGTCTGGGCAGCGAGAAGCTCCACGCTGGCAGTCTTCACCATCTGATCCGCCGCCGTGATGCCGGATGATACTGTCTTAAATTCAATCATTCCGATGGCTCTTCTCATCTGACCCCTCCGTGATACCCGTTTTAAACCTCTCTTATCTGATTACCTCGACCGTATCCCCTGTGGAGATCTCACAGGCATTGGCCTCGTCAGTATCTATATGCATCTCCAGGGTAAAGCTGTCGTCCACGCGGATCTTTACCCGGTTAAAAGTGGTGCCTCGCTCATTTTCCACTCTCACGCTGACATAATCCCCGTCTTTCACGCCGCAGTCTGCCGCGTCTTTTGGAGCCATGTGGATATGCCTTGCCGCGATAATGCATCCCTCTTTTAAGTATATGGCACCTTTTGGCCCGACTATCGCTATAGGAGCGCTGCCTGCTGTGTCTCCGGACTCTCTTACCGGTACGTTTATACCCAGCTTCCTGGCGTCGGTGGCGCTGATCTCCACCTGTGTGGCCTTCCTGACAGGCCCCAGGATCCGGACGTTCTCTATAGCCCTGAGCTTCAGTCCCACTATGGTACAGCATTCCTCACAGGCATACTGCCCGCCCATAAGCTCTTTTTTCTTTTTCAATTGATACCCTTTTCCGAAAAGGGTATCCACATCCGCCCTGCTTAAATGGATGTGGCGATTGCTTACCCCTACCGGAACCCTATAGGCATTGTTATCCCTGGGGCTGTCCTTTAAAGAATTAATGACCATGCGGGTGATCTCCTCCACCCGCCTTGTTTCATAAGCAGTCATTTACGATCCCTCCCTGGCCTGTATGGGCGGGATCCCCAAAAGAGGATCCCGCCGCACATCGTCGGCCCGTTACCTGTTGACTTTCGGCAGAATAGCTTCAACATCATTGTGGGGCCTGGGGATCACGTGCTGGGCGATCAGCTCTCCGAGCCGCTCCGCATTGGCTGCTCCGGCCTCTACCGAAGACTTCACAGCACCGACATCTCCGCGGACCATGACGGTCACCAGTCCGGATCCGATCTTCTCAGTCCCGATCAGTATTACGTTGGCCGCCTTGCACATGGTATCAGCTGCCTCTATAGCAGCTACCAGTCCTCTGGTTTCAACCATTCCTAATGCTTCCTGTGCCATTTCTTCTTCCTCCTTTTGTTTTGTGCACTATTTAGTTAATTGCTATATATATTAAAATGATACCATGGTTGCTTAGGTGTAACTTCATGCAGATATCCGTTGCAGGGCCATATCTTTGAAGATCAGGATCCGGCCTTTTACCCCGGTATCACATTAATGTCTGCTCAGTTCAGATCTGCATCTCACAATCGGGGATCACCGCGATCTTAAGCCCCGTCATGGCCAGATTTTTGGCGTAGGCCTCATTTATCCGGCTTAAGGGGTATTTGTCGGTGATCAGCTCCTTTATCGGCAGGCCGATGGCATTGGCGCTCTTAAGGAAATCGAAAGTGGTGGCGTAATCCCTCAGGGTGTACACCCAGCTGCCCACCGTGGTGATCTCCTTGGCGCAGATGTCAAAATGGGGATTTATCGTGGCATCACCGCCGTTTATGAAAAATCCCAGCTCGCAGAGTCCCCCGCCGTTCCGTATGAACTTGTAAATATTTGAGTGTCCCGCCGGGGAACCGGTACACTGGAAAGCGAAGTCCGCCAGATGGCCGCCGAATTTCTCCTTAATCCCTTCGGCCATCGCTTCGGCTCCTTTATAATTCGTAAAGTTCACGCTGTCGGAGGCTCCCAGCCTTGCGGCAAAGGCAAGCCTTCCAGGATTCCCATCCACGGCGATGATATTTGCGATCCCCATTGTCTTAAGCACCGCAATGCAGATGAGGCCGATGGGGCCGCAGCCCTGGACCACCACCCTGCTGTTAAAGCGGAGTATTCCCGTGCTCTTTGCCCTCTCCACCGCATGCACCAGGACGGCGCAGGGCTCTATGAGGATCCGTGAGTCCAGATCCAGGTCGCTGACATTGAAAAATGTGGAGCCACCCCGGATGAAAATGTAGTCTGAAAACCAGCCGTTTAAATGGACATCGTCATCGGGAAGAAGTCCGTAGACATCCGCCCCTCCGACATTCTGCTTATTCAGGTCGAACATGGTGATGTCCGGGTCATCCTTAAATATCATGCAGGTGACCAGCTTATCACCGACTTTTACCGACTTTCCGGCAGAATCGCATTTCACATTTTTCCCCATTTTCACTATGCGGCCTGTCCCTTCATGGCCCAGAGCCACCGGGATGAGGCCGAAAGGATCACGCTTAAACTCATGGGCATCAGTGCCACAGATACCGCAGCCCTCGACCTTCACGAGAATATCGTCATCCCCCACTTCCGGGATGGGGAACTCTTTCACGTCAAAGTGTTCCGGGGAGGTCAGCATGGCCACATGAGCCATATCCGGAATAGCGGCATCTGCCCGGTTTATTGCTCCTGCACTTCCACCGTTTACTGCATGTCCCGACAGATTGTCCAGAACCTGTCTTACTATGGCTTCCACCTGATTCTGATTCATTTCCATAGCTTCTTCCTTTCCTGTCCTGATACTGTAAAACAGGGCAATTATAAGGCTTTTGCACTATCTCGGTTATTATAACAGAGCAGTCTTTTACCTGATACACAGTGAATCTGACATAGTGCATCTCCTGCTCTTGGTGAAAGAGGCCGCACTGGTCAGACCCTCACCTGTCCGGCTGGCAATGGTGAATGTGCAGTAACCCTCCCCTCCGAAGCCAAAGGCTGCGTATGACGGCCCGTTCTTGACCACGATGGTGGTGTCTATCTCCCTGGCATACTTTGTGATCCGATCCACGTTCTTGGAATGGATATGGGCGGAATGCCTGTTGCCGTGCTCCAGCCAGACGGCCTTCTCCACCGCATCATCGAAGTCCCTGGCTCTCACCACTCCCAGTATGGGCATCATCAGCTCCGTAGTGATAAGAGGATGCTCCTTCGGTCCCTCGAAGGTGATGCAGCGGATATTTTCCGGCGCATCCACGCCCACCATTTTAAGAAGAGTCCTGGCATCACGCCCCACACATTTACGGTTTAAAGCACCTTTGTCGGTGAGTACCGTGTGTATCAGTTTGTCCTGGATCTCCTTGGATGCCAGGTAGCAGCCCTGCTCATTTATCATATACCGCATCAGCTCATCGCAGATGGAATCCACTGCAATGATCTCCTTCTCCGCAATGCAGGGGAGATTGTTGTCGAAGGTGCAGCCGTTTACTATGTCCTCGGCAGCTTTCCTGATATCCGCGGTCTCATCCACCAGTGCGGGGGGATTGCCTGCCCCGGCTCCTATGCCCCTCTTGCCTGAGGAGAGCACAGCCGTCACCACTCCCGGACCCCCTGTGGCTACCAGGAGATGTATATCCGGATGCTTCATCATCACCGCACTGGTATCCATAGTAGGGTTGGCCACAGTGCAGGCTATGTTGTCCGGGCCGCCGCCCTCCAGGGAAGCCTCATTTAACAGATTTACTGCGGCAATGGAGGTCTTCACCGCCTGGGGATGGGGATTGAACACCACCGTATTCCCTCCGGCCAGCATGCCTATAGTGTTGCAAAGCACTGTCTCGCTGGGATTGGTACAGGGGGTTATGGAGCCTATGACCCCGAAAGGTCCCATCTCCACCAGGGTGAGTCCCCTGTCTCCTGACCAGGCAGTGGTGGTGATATCCTCAGTGCCGGGAGTCTTCTCGGCTACCAGCATATGCTTTAATATCTTATCTCCCACATTTCCCATTCCGGTCTCTTCCACGCCCATACGGGCAAATTTCTCCGCATTTTCCTTTATCTTCCTGCGGATGATTGTAATGATCTTCTCTCTCTGGTCCATGGACATGACACGTACGATCTTCTGGGCCTCCTTAGCCCTCTCTATGGCTGTCTCCATGTCATTAAATACGCCGCGGCTGCCGGCATTGGCTCCGCCTGATTGCATCTGGGCCATCACCTGCTGCACTATAGCCTGTAACTGTGATTCTGTGATCTGCATAGTATTCTTTCCTTTCCTTAGTTATATTTAATTCAGCTGGGATATCACTTTCTTCACTATGTCAGCGATAGCTGCCTCATCAGCTTTGCATGTGTCTGCACCCTGTCCCCCGCAGCCGCAGTCCCGGCCTACGAAATCATACTGGTAGCCGGGGAACTGGCGGAAGTCCTCATTGCAGCCGCCGCAGTTGTGGCAGTTTACGCCGTCCTTATTGAGGCAGAGGCTGGCGGGATGCTTTCCGGGCATGCCGAACTTTCTCCTGATCTCATAGAGGCGCTTTATATGAGCCTCATCGAATTCCTTGGGTCCTCCCAGCATCTTTGACTGGTAAAGGAGCTGTGCGTAGAACTCAACGCTCTCCATCTTGTGGTAGGCCGCCAGGAGATCGGTGCTCCAGGTAAGGGCGCCGTGGCTTTCTAAGAGTACTGCGTCAAAGTAGGGCAGGTATTTCTCCAGATTGTCGGGGATCTCCATGGTGGAGGGTGTGCCGTACTCGGCGATGGGGACGCAGCCCAGCGAAATGACAGCTTCAGGCATGATGGGCTGGGTCAGGGGAATGCCGGCGATGGCAAAGGAGGTGGCGTAAGTGGGGTGGGCATGTACCACCGCTCCCACATCAGGCCTCTTCTGGTAGACCCTCATATGCATCTTGATCTCCGAGGAGGGCTTAAAGCCCTTGTTGGCCTGGATGATGTCCCCCTTCTCATCCACCTTGCAGATGTACTCCGGGGTCATAAAGCCCTTGGACACCCCCGTGGGGGTGCAGAGGAAAGTGTGGTCATTAAGCTTCACGGAAATATTGCCGTCGTTGGCGGCCACCATGTTCCTGTTGTAGATCCTCTTTCCTATGTCGCAGATCTGTTTTTTGATTTCCATTTCGTTTACCATTAGCTGTCTCCTCCTGACTGTGTGTTTTATATCAGTTTATGTGTTTTATATCAGTTATTGATGATTTACGGATTGCTCCGCACCTCGTGCTCTCGCAATCCTCCGATTCATTCGAAATCCGTGGGGTCCCCGCCCCACTTTTTTCTCATGTCTCGGGCGTGCCATTAAATCTATCACCCATAGCCATACAAGTATGGCATGGGCTCAGATTTTTGGCACTCAAATCATCAGGTAGTCCAGAATATCCTTTACTCCCGTCCCGTCCAGGGAGTTAACGTGGAAGATCTTCCTGCATCCGGCGTTGCGAAGCCACAGGTCAGCCAGCGCTGCATCCGCATCCGGCAGGTCTATCTTCGTCACTATCCCTATGCATTCCCGGTTCGCCTGGCAGGTGACATTGGGAGGGAAAATGCAGTAGGGCTCGTTGGCAGCCACCAGTATGCCGACTATATCGGCCTCATAGGTGTAGAGGGCCAGAGCCTTGCCCAGCCTGTGGCTCTGGGCATATTCCCCGGGAGTGTCGATGACGCTCTCATAATTATGGATGTACTGGGTCTTCACGTAGCGGATCTCCTCTCCCCTGAGAGCCTGGGTGAGTGTGGTCTTTCCCGCCATGCTGCGTCCCATCAGGATTAATTTCTTCATTGTTACTCCATGTGTGATAACACACGGATCCCAAATTAATCCAATCGGATGCAAGCATCCGTTGCATTAATTTTGCCCCCTGGTGTTATCAGGTCTTCGTGATCTCACACACTGTGTACCCCAGCCGATCCCTGACATATCCGGACATGGCTTCCATGGCTGCCTCCACTTCCGAGACCAGGCCCGTAAATATAAGCGTACCGGAAAAACGGTCCACAAAGCCTATGTCTATGCCGCTGGCCTTGATACCCACATCCGCCATGATCACCGCCGTCTCCGAGGGGGAGACCGTGGTGATGCCTATGGCCGCTTTCTCATAATCCAGCTTCGGGTCAAGTCCCAGCTTTCTGTAAAGTATGGGATCCGGGCTCGCTATGATATGCGCCAGGGTCACCTGTTTTCCGGGTACTATCTCCTGGATTATCCTCATCTTGTCTTCAAGAGAAAGGTTTCCTGCCATCTCATCCTCCTGCTGCCGTCATAGCGTACATACCGATGTTGTCCTGTCTGTAATATCTTCCTGCAGCCAGTCCGGGATTATCTCAACCGCCTATCCGGCACTTCAGTCCGGAGACATTTTCCACTGTCTTCTTAAGTGTCTCCATGAACTCATCCTCCGGCGGCTCTATCTCATCCAGAGTGTACTCCCGGCCCAGGCCGGTGTACTTATCCCTGCCCAGCCTGTGGTAGGGAAGCAGGTGTATCTCACGCACTCCCGGCAGCTTGTCGGCGAATCTGGCTATTCCCGCTATCTCCTCCGGCGTGGCGTTAAATGTAGGTATCACCGGCACCCTTATCACCAGTTCAGTCTGTCCCGAAGCCGCCACCTTTCTGGCATTCTCCAGCATCAGCTCATTGCTGCGTCCTGTAAAGCGCCTGTGCTTGGCCGGGTCCGTGTGCTTTATGTCCATGAGGTAGATATCCAGCCAGGGCAGTATGCTCTCTATTACCTCCCAGGGCGCGCAGGCCATGCTCTCCATGGCTGTGGCTATGCCCCGGCACTTTGCCTCCTTTAAGAGCGCTCCCGCGAATTCCGGCTGCAGCAGGCTCTCGCCTCCGGAGAGGGTCATGCCGCCGCCGCTTCTGCGGTAATACTGCCTGTCCCGCTCCACTGTCGCGAGGACCTCCTCAACCGTCACATCCCGGCCCATGACCTTGGGCTCCCCGTCCACCATCATGGTCTGGATGCCGTACTCCTGGGACTCCGGATTGCAGCACCAGCGGCATCTTAAGACGCAGCCCTTTAAAAATACTGTGGTCCTGATTCCCGGGCCGTCGTGGATGGAGTAGCGCTGTATATCAAATATTCTCCCTTTTACCTGCAGCAGATCCTCCATCACATTGCTCTCCCATTGTCACCCGCAAACAGTTTCAACAACCTCTTGACCGTTTACATTCAGCCATCGTGGTCCCCTTGCACATGTTCCCAATGATATTTCAAACATATAAATAAAAACATTTGTTTTAAAACTTTAATCCACATTCATCAAAAATTCTTCTGGTGCTCGGTACGTCTTATAATGTCATCCTGCAGGCTTTTTGACAGGGTGGTAAAGAGTGCGGAGTATCCGGCGACCCTGACCACCAGATGACGGTAGTTCTCCGGATGCTTCTGGGCATCTAAAAGGGTCTCCCTGGTCACCACATTAAACTGCATGTGGCTGCCCTTCCTGTCAAAGTAGGTGCGGATAAGACTGACGAAATTATCCAGTCCTCTCTCGCCGCTTAAGGCCGAGGGATGGAACTTCATATTAAGCAGGGTCCCGTTGGAGGCAATGCCGTGATCTAATACAGAAACGGAATTGGCTGATGCCGTGGGACCGTGGACATCCTTCCCGGCACTGGGGGAGACTCCATCGGCCACAGGCATCCCGGCGTACCTTCCGTCGGGGGTGGCTCCGGTGCTGGCCCCTAAAGGGACGTTGGCGGAGACAGGGTAGAGTCCCGCCTGGAACTGTCCGCCTCTGGGGTTGCGGTAATTCAGGATTGGCTTCGTGTATGTGTAAGCCGCCTCCCTGGCGAAGTGATCCACCACTTCGTCGTCATTGCCGAACTTGTCGACGCCATCGATAAGCTTCTTTATCTCCTGGAACTTCTTCACATCGTCCGGGGTCACGCTGGCCTTAATGACCTGTCCCGCAATCTCTGCCACTGTCTCCGGATCCGGAGTCCTGCCCTGGGAGATAAACTCCCTGGCCACCGTCCCGGCCACCTGCTCTATGACCAGGGGATTGTCCACCTTCCCGAAGTTAAACATCAAAGCCTTTTTATAATCAGCCATGGAGACCTTCTTCTCCTCAAATACCAGCTCCTTTATGGCGTAGAGGGAATCGGCCACATTGGCGATGCCGAAGCCCTGGGGCCCGGTGAAATTATAGACCGCGCCGCCCTGCTCACAGGTCTTTCCTCTCTTCATGCAGTCGTCCACCATAGAAGCCAGGAAAGGCAGAGGTGCCCTGTCCGCATGGGCCTGGTCTATGGAATTGTCCGCATTCACCAGCAGGGAAATGAAATAATTCTGCTGGGTGCGGTAGGCGTCGTAGAACTCCTCAAAGCTGGTCATCTGCTCCACGTCCCCGGTCTGAGGGCCTATCTGCTCGCCGGCATCCATGCCGTTTGAGAATACCATCTCCAGGGGACGGCACATATTGTAAAAGGCGGCGTCATGCCAGCCCATGGTTTTACCCGCCTTCTGGGGCTCCACGCAGCCGATGATATTGTAATCCCTGGCATCTGCCTGGCTCACCCCCATATTCATAAGGGAGGGAATGATAACCTCGTCATTATAATAGGCTGGCAACCCAATCCCTGTCCTGGTAAGCTCTGCAGCTCTTAAGAGCAACTCGTGGGGCGAACCGTTCCACACTCTGATGGAGAGTGAGGGCTGGGGCAGGAACACGTGGGCCGAGGCGTCCAGGCACATGAAGGAGAGATCATTGGTGACATCTATGCCCTCCTCATTCTGGCCTCCCACTATGAGATTCTGGAACAGGCTGTATCCGGCAAAGCCCTTGGCGCTGGACTCATCCCGGCATTTATTGAGGTCATTTAACTTCACCCATACACAGTCGATAAGCTCCTGGGCCAGCTCCCGGGTAAGCCGCCCGGCATCCAGGTCCGCCCTGTAATGGGGATACATATACTGGTCAAAACGTCCGGGGGAGATGGAATGTCCCGAGGATTCTATCTGGATCAGCTGCTGGACGAACCAGAAGCTCTGGCAGGCCTGCCAGAAAGTCTCAGCTCCCTTACCGGGCACTCTCTCGCAGTTGGCCGCTATGATCTGAAGCTCCCGCTGCCTTTTAGCATCGTCCTCTGCGGCTGCCTCCCGCCTTGCCAGATCTGCGTAGCGCTTCCCATAGCGGATGGCAGCGCTGCAGCTGATGAGCATGGACTCCAAAAGGATGTGCTTCGTGGCGTAATCGCCGTCCCCCACCTTACAGGCGGCAAGCTCCGTCCTCACCTCGTCCATGATACCCTCGAAGCCAATGGCTATTACCTTGTCATATTTCACTGTGATATGGCCGACGCCGTTGTAGAAATAATTCCCGGGAGTAAACATATTGTGAGCCATGGCCCGAAGGGTCTCCGGTGCCATGTAGGCGGTGGCCAGTTCGCTGGTGGTCCTCCCTTTCCAGTACTTATCCGCCTCGGCTATCTCCCGCTTCGTCTGGTCTGCTATGTAGAAGGGATCGGCCTCCCGGGTGGCCACGGTGTCGAACTCCGCCTCCAGCCACTCAAAGGAAAACTCAGGGTAAGTCTGGCATCCTCTGGGGGCCAGGGTGGTGCTGCCCACGATAAGCTCTCCCGGACGGATGATAATGGGAATATTGTCAAGAATGTGTGCGAAGGCCTTCGCCTTCCTCATGACCTCCGGCTCATTCTCCGTCTGCCTGTAGGATTCGGTGATAAGCCTGGCCCTGGCAGACTCTATCTCCGGCATCTTCGCAAAGAGATCCTCCACAAGATGCGTAATCCTCTCCGTCTTCGGTATCTTCGTACTGTTGTATCCGGCCATAATCTATTTCCCCACTTATGTTTCTCTATACGTTCACACGGCAGCCGCCTCTCCATGCGCAATCCGCCTGCTCCACGCACCTAACGGTGCTACGATTGCTTATGTGAGAGGCGGTTACCTGTTACACAGTAACCATAACAATGATATGTATGCTTACAAGCAAGCTTGCCGCATCCATCTCATTGCCCTGGCTACCGTGTGAACGCTAACCTTGAAGCAACACAATCCCACAATTTTTTCTATATTATAAGAGGTATTATGTGGCTTGTCAACTGTTTTATCATGAGTTTTCGTCTATTTATTGCGGTTTTATGTTGTTTTATTGTTGGATTTATGTGAGATTTCAATTTTTTTAAAATACAGAAAATTGCCGACGAAAACCGTGAGAAGCTGGCGCCTGTGCAACCGACCTGCGCAAGCCGGCTGCGTAAACAAGGAGAGCCGGCACCTCCTGCTTTAACAAACAGAAGATTCCGGCTCACTCTATAAGGTATAAAGGTCGTAATGTCAGCAGTACAGCGGATCGTCAGACTTATAATTCAGCACGTCCTCATTGAGCTTCACTCCGAAGGCCTCTCCTATGGCTCTCAGGTTGTCATCGGTGATGACCTGGGCGGGTTTGCCGGTGGGGCTGGCTGACATGGCGATGGAGGCGATCTGTGCCGCTTTCTCTATGGTGTGCATCAGTCCGAAAGCCGTGTCAAAATCGGGACCGGATACGAAGAGTCCGTGGAAAGCCCAGATGGCCGCATCGTAATGCTCCATCTCCCTGCAGGTGGCCCTGGCAATCTCGGCGCCGCCGGGCACCATCCAGGGCACCACTCCCACGCCTCCGGGGAAGACCACGCAGCACTCCGTGGCACTTTTCCACAGCATACGGGTGAAAACCTCGGCCTTATGAGGCAGGACATAGGTCAGGGCGATGACGTAAGGAGTGTGGGCGTGATAGATGACCCGGTTCTCGCCGTCTGTGACCCGCTTCCTGACGGAATGGTTCATGAAATGGGTGGGGAACTCGCTGGTGGGCACGCCGCCGTTCTCCAGTCCCCAGCGGATACGCCAGGAGTCGCCGCCCTCATTGATCTCCACAATGCATATATTGTTCTGGGGCTCCTGATGGACGTTGGCCAGGAATTTGCCGCTGCCGGTGGAGATAAAATACTCTCCCTTTAAATTGTCGGCCTGGACGCCCATTGGCACCCAGGGCCCGGGCACCGCATCGAAATAGGTCTCGCACTCGTCCACTTCCTCGGGACGCATGCGGTAGGTCAGGTTTCCGCCGTTGCGCTCGTGCCATCCCTGGCGGACGCCGTCGCTGCACATCTGGATGTAATCCTCTATTATTTTGACGCCAAGTATACTGTTCATGATATTCTGTCCTTTCTCTTATCTATTTACTAATACTTCTCTCTCGTAGCGCTTTACTTCCTCAAACCAGCCTTCGTCATCTGTCCCGCAGCGGCGACAGTACTCCTCCCATACATCCCCGAGAGGAAGGGTCTTAATCTGCTCCTGGCGGACCATGAGCTCAGTCCAGTTGGCCTCGTCCTGAAGAGTCTTGAGCGCCTCATGGGGCATGCAGAGGGCGTTAAGGAGGGCTTTCTGCCAACTGCGGAAACCGACACACCAGGCACTGATGCGGTTTATGCTGGCATCAAAATAGTCCAGGGCCATGTTGACGCGGTCCAGGGCGTCGCAGCGGACGATCTCCTTTGCCATCTCCTTTGTCTCGTCGTCAAAAAGGACTACGTGGTCGGAGTCCCAGCGGACGGGACGGGTGATGTGGAGAGCAATCTCCGGGAAGAATGCCAGCAGAGCCGGGATCTTGTCGGAGACTACCTCGGTGGGATGATAGTGGCCGTTGTCCATCAGGGGAATGCAGCCCTCATGGGTGGCCGCAAAGCTAAGCGCGAACTCCCCGCTGCCCACGGTGTAGGACTCCACGCCGATGCCGAAGACCTTGGACTCGACACAGGGCTTCACCATCTTCGGATCGTGTGGCTCGGCTATAATCTGCTCGATGGAATCCTTATAGCGCATCCTGGGACCCAGGCGGTCAGCCGGTACGTCCTTGGAACCGTCTCCTGTCCAGATATTCATGACGCAGGGCACCCCGGTCTCATCAGCGAAATACTGGGAAATACGGATGCAGGCCCGGCCGTGGCGGATCCAAAACTGCCTGGTCTCCTCGTCGGGGCTGGAGAGTGTCAGCCCATCCTTTACTTTCGGGTGGGAGAAAAATGTGGGATTGAAATCCAGACCCATACCTCTCTCTTTCGCGAAGTCCACCCATTTCTTAAAGTGCTTCGGCTCGATGACATCCCTGTCCACATAGCCATCGTCAAATATAGCGTAATTTGCGTGGACATTGAGCTTCTTCATGCCGGGGGTGAGCTTTATCACCTCGTCCAGGTCAGCCATCAGCTGCTCCGGGGTGGTGGCCCGTCCGGGGTAATTTCCCGTGGTCTGGATGCCACCGGTTAAGGGGCCGTCGTGGTCGAAGCCGATGACATCATCTCCCTGCCAGCAGTGCAGGGATACCGGGATTTCCTTAAGCTTCTCAATGGCGGCGTCGGTGTCGACGCCGAGCTTTGCGTAAATCTCTTTTGCGCTCTCATATCTTGTCATGCTTTATCCTCCTATTTACATTATTAGTTTTGTAAGGTGTATCTGTAAGGAAAGCTAGTGGGATTTCACAAAAAGTATTATTTTTTGTGAAATCAAGCTTTCCTAACGGATACACCGCCGACTTCTTTGGCAATACTCAGTTAATTGACTATATCTACTTTATCTAAGTTTGATTCCCGACTTATCGTATACATGGATAGGGAAAGACCCGGCTACGCACTTTCTGGCTTCCGCCAGATCCTTGAACACTCCCCGCGCTATCATCTGAACCGCCACATTTCCAACGGCCGTGCCCTCAGTGGGGCCGGCCCAGATCTGTTTGCCGGAATATTTTGCGGTGAGCTCATTTAAGTACCCTGCATTGGCTCCGCCTCCGACTATGTGGAGACGGTCGTAGTGCTTTCC
The DNA here is from genome assembly GCA_021204765.1 of Clostridiales bacterium. GTDB lineage: Bacteria > Bacillota > Clostridia > Lachnospirales > Lachnospiraceae > Eubacterium_I. Next base: position 981 of record JAJPYU010000282.1, on the reverse strand, counting down.
GGTAAGCTTCTCCACGCCCAGACAGGCCTCGCCGTAGCATTTCGCCAGGCTTCTGTAGATGACGGAGGCCACCTCGGCCACGCCCTCGGGCACCTGCTGGCCGCTCTCCAGACAGGCCGCCTGTACCTCGGCGGTCATTTTGGCCGGAGCCAGGAAACGGTCGTCGTTACAGTCGACTATGGAAGCGATGTCAGCCTTTGATGCAATATCGCAGATCTCACCGAAAGAGAGATCTGCGGCGATCTCCTTTTTCACAGACTGTATCATCCAGAGCCCCATGATATTTTTGAGGAAGCGGAAACGGTAGCCATAGCCGCCCTCGTTGGTGAAATTCTCCTCCCGGGCCGCCGGGGAAGTGTCAGCATCTGCCAGCTCAATACCCAGCAGGGACCAGGTGCCGGAGCTGATGTAGAGGGCATCCTCATCCGCCTCGGCGGGGACGGCCACCACAGCCGATGCGGTGTCATGTGTCCCGGGAACGATCACCTGGCAATTGTATCCCAGCTCTATCTGCATCTCCTCGCTCAGGTCACCCAGGCATGTACCGGGAGTCACTATCTCAGGGAAAATGTCTGCCGGATAGCCCAGCATCCCTATGAGCTCCCTGTCCCAATCCTTGGTAAGGGGGCTTACCAGCTGCGTGGTGGAGGCATTGGTGTACTCCACGGTCTTCTCCCCGGTGAGCAGGTAGTGGAAATAATCCGGGATCATGAGGAAAGTCTCCGCTCTCTTAAGAAGCTCCGGCTCCTGCTCTTTCATAGCCATGAGCTGGTAGATGCTGTTAAATATCTGTTTCTGGATACCGGTGCGGGCATAGAGCTCATTCTCAGGGATGATCTCATATACCTTCTCATCCATACCGTCCGTGCGGCTGTCCCGGTAAGCCACCGCGTCGGAAATGCGTTCACCCTTTTCATCTAAAAGCACGAAATCCACCGCCCAGGTGTCTATGCCTACGCTAACCGGAATCTTCCCCAGCTC
>JAJPYU010000212.1 GCA_021204765.1 Clostridiales bacterium | reverse complement strand
TATATTCGTACATAGCGCACCTCCTACATCAAGGGCGAAATCTTATTAAGAGGCATATCTTCCTTGGATAATTCCCAGTTCTGCATCAATTCGTCCTGATGGATAACACACCAGGCAAGAATAATTTTTAACTGTTTTGGAGGAAGAGAACCTCTTAATACTCTTGCATTTAAAATATCAATTAAAGCCACCCTTCCATTGTATTCTGCATGGAAATGGGGTGGGTTATGATCATCATAAAACATAGTAACTTTTATTCCGTAAAATAAAGAAATAATAGGCATGTTTTTTCTCCTTATTGGTTGGTTGCCTATAATATATCACAAATAAAAATGAGCTGCTATAATAATTTTAAACCCTGTTCCACCCCGGGATATTACTTTGGGTGATAGCTGTGAAGAGCCGTGCTTTGGCCCCGGGGGATTCGTGGTCGATATCACGGACCAGCTGCTTGGCATACTCCCGGCGGGTGACTCCGTCGGCGGGGCAGGGATTCTTCACTACCGGCAGGTCGTACTGCTTCGCAAAGCCCTTCACCTCGGCCTCCTCCACGTACATCAGGGGACGGATCACCGTGAGATCCATGCGGTCTAAGTAAGTCTTTGGAGGGAAGCAGTAGAAGCGGCCTTCGAAGATGAGGGAGAGGAGCATGGTCTCCACCAGGTCGTCCTTGTGGTGGGCGTAGGCTACCTTATTATATCCCAGGTCCTTCACAGCCTGATTGAGAGCTCCCTTTCTCATCTTGGCACAGAGGGAGCAGGGATTCTTCTCCTGCCTGTCCTCGAAAATGATCTGTCCTATATCCGAGTGAACTATCTCGTGCCTGACACCCAGCTCGTCGCAGTATGCAGTGACAGGAGTAAGGTCAAAGCCATCAAATCCCAGATCCACCGTGACAGCCATGAGTTCAAAATGATTAGGATAGAAGCGCATAAGCCCCTGCATGGCCGCCAGGAGAGTAAGAGAGTCTTTCCCGCCGGAGACCCCTACAGCGATCCTGTCGCCCTCATCGATGAGAGAGTAGTCATCTATGGCTTTCCTTGTATAGCTCATAAGCTGTTGTAATTTCATAAATCGCTCCTGAAAAATCTGTTTACAGTATATCATAATTTCAATATAATAAAAGTAGTTATAGTTTTGTTAAATAATTAACAATTAAATTTGTGAAGGGAGAGAATCGTATTATGAAGTTTGTGATACAGCGTGTGCAGCACGCATCTGTGACAGTTGACGGCGAGGTCATCGGGAAGATAGATAAAGGTTACCTGGTGCTCATCGGCGTGGCTGAGAATGATGACAGGGATATCGCCGACAGGATGATAAAGAAAATGATAGCCTTAAGGATATTCGAGGACGAGAATGGGAAGACGAACCTGTCCCTGGCGAGTGTGGGCGGAGAGATCCTACTGGTGTCGCAGTTTACTCTTTATGCAGATTGTAAAAAAGGCAACCGTCCCTCATTCATACGCTCCGGGGATCCCGACAAGGCCAACGAGCTCTACGAATATATCATCTCTGAGTGCCGTAAAACTGTCCCTGTGGTTGAGACAGGCAGTTTCGGGGCACATATGGACGTGGAACTCCTTAATGACGGGCCCTTTACCATCATACTGGATTCAGAGGAATTGTTCGGGAGATGAGTAAATTTATCTGTATCCTATGATATCCAACTATTCGCAAAAGACAGCTTTAACGAATAGTTAGGAGGGCGAAAACCGCCCTCCTAACTAATTCGTTAAAGCTGAAAGAAATTATAAGGACGATTGATAAAGCATTTTGAGGGGCTCGTCGCTATCGATCTAAACTGCTTCGTTAAAGCTGAAGGTAATGATAAGGACGCCTTGGCTTATGCAGTACCTTTCACAATATATTTAACAAATCTTCAAAATATTCCGGCAAAGCTGCATTCACTTCTATATATTCTCCTGTGCTCGGCTGCACAAACCCTAAGGTCATGGCATGCAAGGTTTGGCCCTCCAGCGACACACCCTTGATCATGTAGTCCCGGTTCGAACCTCCATACATTTCATCCCCCAGCACCGGATGATGTATATGCGCCATATGCACCCGTATCTGATGCGTCCGCCCGGTTTCCAGCTTAAATTCCATGTAAGTGTGTTTTTTGAAGTTTGAAAGCACTTTATAGTGCGTCACAGCCCGCTTCCCATGGGAAGAATCCACCACAGCCATTTTCTTTCTGTCTTTCGGGCTTCTTGCTATAGGTGCGTCCACCAGGCCATTCCCGGTGATGGATCCGCAGACGATTCCCCGATAAGTACGGTTTACAGTATGATTTTTAATCTGTTCGGCGATATTCGCATGCGCCGTGTCATTTTTACAGACGATGATCGACCCTGTGGTATCCTTATCGATCCTGTGCACGATGCCAGGCCTGATCTCACCGTTTATCCCTGACAGGCTGCTCCCGCAATGATACATGACGGCGTTTACCAGGGTTCCGGATAAATGCCCCGGTGAGGGATGGACTACCATGCCCTTAGGCTTATTTACAACCAGCAGGTCGTCATCCTCATACAAGATGTCCAGAGGGATATTTTCCGGCTCTATATCCACGGATTTCGCATCAGGGATCTTTACAGTGACTATGTCCCCGGCCTCAACCCTGGCGGAATTCTTATTTACGATTTTATATTGTATACACACATTTCCCTCCGCTATAAGTTTCTGGAAAAACGTCCTGCTGACCTCCGTGTATATCCCGGCCAGGAATTTATCCACACGTTCCCCGTCAAACTGCTCTGTAACTTCGAAGTCCTGGCGTTTTATCCCGGCATCCATATTATTTATCCTTTTTCTTTTTCCAGGGGAAAATACGCGCAAAAATCTCGTCCATCATCTCTTCCTTTACAAAAAATATCAGATAAATGATAAGTAAGATGACGCAGACAGTCACATAGATATCCGCCACATTAAATACAGGGAAGTTGATCAGCTTAATGTAGAAAAAGTCTACCACATAGCCCTGACGCACCCTGTCGATGAAATTCCCCACGGCTCCGGAGGCTATAAACACTATGAGGATGCGCAAGAGCCTGTATCCGGAGTTAAAAGGCAGTCTGGCATAAATGTATGCGGCCAGGACCAAAACGACGACTGTGATCAAGATAAACGCTCCGCGCCGGCCCTGCAGTATGCCGAAAGCCGCACCGTGATTCTCCAGATAATAGAGCTCAAAAGCGTTCTTTACGATTTGTATGGGATCAGCGCC
>JAJPYU010000276.1 GCA_021204765.1 Clostridiales bacterium | reverse complement strand
GTCTTATTCTGGGCATTTACCCGAATCTCCACTTTAGGCTCATAGTCGTCGGGGAGAGTGTACTCGCCCATGACGTCCAGCTTCTTTAACTTGGTGATGGCGTCGCAGCCGTTTGAGACCAGCTCACGCAGGAAGATGTCGTGGTCGGAATAGAGCCATTTCTTGATGATTGGGAAAATATTCTCGCTGTTGATGGAAAGACTTCCCTGTTTTGTTGCCATAATGTATCACTCCTTTTTGATTTTATGCTTATTTATTATAAAAGCTCCATGCCACAGCCGGACAGATAGAAATGTCTGTGTTGCCATATGACCGGATGGTGAATGGGCTTTTATTTCCTGACACTTAAACAATATAATACCGGGCAAACGAAAAGTCAATAGAAAATTAGCACTCTTTATAAATGAGTGCTAACAAAGGTATAAAATAGTTGCAATATGTTTTCCTCTGCTTTTGTGCAGTTATTTCTTCATTGGGATTCTGATCTTCCCCAGCGCGGTGTTGAATCCTTTCCATGACAGGGCTACTGTCAGCCCGGCGGACACCAGTACAAGGAGCGGCACATTGTACCGCACCAGGGCCGGCAGGGGAGTGAGCATCAGCAGCAGGATCACCGGTGCATGGAGCAGATAGACTGACAGGGTGCGGGCACCGATGCCGCTGACCAGCGGGACTTTCTTCTCGGGTATCCAGATGAGCAGTATAAGTATCCACAGGAGAGCTATGCCCCAGCCCAGCAGTCTCCAGAGAAAATCATAGACATTTGAGTAAGCCACCGTGCCGTAGAAATGGCTGGCATTGATCCGCGATTTGAACAGGAAGAATATTACGACCAGGGCAGCGGCTGCGATGGCTGAAACTGCCCTGGCGATTTTTATATGCCTGTTTTTTACATAGGTAAGGATAAAATTATTCTTTCTCTCATAGTATCCCAGCAGGAAGAATGGGGAGAAGTACGCCAGTCTGGCCAGAGCCAGGAAGTTCCCCAGATCGGAGACCAGGCCGACCAGCAGGCCCAGCGCAACGGCAATGATCATGTAAACCGCCTGCATACGCCTGTCGCCCGTGTCGAACAGGGGGATGAGCAGCTGGTAGAGCATGATGACGACGATGTACCACAGGGTCCAGCGTGGAGTCAGGTATGCGAGGCTGACGCCGCTTAAAGGCTTCCCTTCCAGCCCTGCGAAGAGCAGATATATCAGGATCTGGATGGTCTGGAACACCAGATACAGTGGCAGCAGTTTGGCAAAATTCTTCTTCGGGTTGTATTTCGCGAAATAACCGGAGACGAAGATAAAAGCCGGCATGTGGAAGCTGAAAATGATCTTGTATATGGCGAAGCCTCCGGCACCGACACCCAGATGAGTGCAGACATGGCCTATCACTACCATAAATATAAGGAATGCTTTAATATTATCGAAGTGGTAATTCCTGATTTTTCCCATAACTATCTCCTGACTGAATATGCGGTCTTTACGCTGACGCCGGGCAGTGCCCCGATTTTCCCGGAGAGGGCGGAGATCACATCCTGGGGCGCATCCATGGCGATGCAGATGATATTTATATGGCGCTCCCTGTAGGGCAGGCCCATCCTGCCTATGATGTACTCGCCGTTATCATGAAGGAGAGCGTTTATCCTCTCGACAGAATCTGTATTTTCCACTATAATGCTCATGACAGCTACGCGGTTTTCCATTTCCGTTACCTTATCAAAATCAGCTTGAACTTTTTATAGTAATATGATATATTTTCCTTAGTGAAGCGACCGCCACACAAGGTGGTTAGCCTCCCAGATGGACTAAATAAGCCTACCTGTTCCGGTTAAAGTACAAGGCAGGCTTATTTATTTCCGCTTGCTATTCCTACTTTCGATGTAGGCAAGCAGTGCAATCAGAAAAGAACCACCTAAAAATAACAGGCTTAAAGTCCCATATACATCCATATGCACCACCTCCCTTCTGCTTCCAGATCGGGAGGCTTTCCACCTTGTAACACGGTCGCCTGAAATGAAGTATATCATGGTTAATGCGATGGGGCAACATGAAATAAACTATTTTAAGGTTATGAAAAAGGAATCAGAAATAATAATTAAGTGTAAAGATGTGATGTCTGACTGCGTCCTCTGTCCCAGAAACTGCCATGCAAACCGCATGGCGGGAGAGCGGGGATACTGCGGCGAGACTGACGAGATCCGTGCGGCCAGGGCAGCCCTTCACATGTGGGAGGAGCCTTGCATTTCTGGAAAAAACGGCTCTGGGACAATATTTTTTACCGGGTGTGCCCTGGGCTGCGTATACTGCCAGAATAAAACCATCTCAGGAGGTACAGTGGGTAAGGATATCACTGTGGACAGGCTGGTGGAGATATTCTTCGAATTAAAAGAGCAGGGTGCTCACAATATAAATCTGGTCACGGCCGGGCACTTCCTGCCGCAGGTATGCCTTGCCCTGGAGCGTTTGCGCGGGCAGTTTGATTCCCTCAAAAGCAGCATATATGGAAGATTGGAGAGCAGCAGTATATCTACAGGCTGCAATACCGGCGTCTGCGGGAATGATGATACCTATAAAATGAAGCAGATACCCGACAAAACTATATTTTGTAATACCGGCAACTGTGAGGATAAGGGAATGCCAGGAAAGGAGGGAATCCCTGACATCCCCATAGTCTATAACACAAGCTGCTATGAGAAGCCGGGGAGCCTTCGCATGGCAGAGGGTCTCATAGATATCTACCTTCCCGACTTCAAATACCTCGACCCTGCGCTGGCTGCCAAGTATTCCCATGCGCCTGATTATCCCGAGGTGGCAAAAGCAGCTCTGGCCGAGATGCTGCGACAGGTGGGAGAGCCGGTCTTTGATGATGAGGGCATGATGCGCCGGGGCGTTATAGTCCGCCACCTGGTCCTGCCCGGCCAGACGGACGACTCAAAAGCGGTGATACGCTATCTGCATGAAACCTACGGTGACAGCATATATATAAGCATCATGAACCAGTATACCCCCATGCCCGGGATGGAGCCCTATCCCGAGCTGACCCGCCGTGTCACAGCGGAGGAGTACGACTCAGTAGTTGACTACGCTATTTCGATAGGCGTGGAGAACGGCTTTATCCAGGAAGGTGGCACTGCGGAGGAGAGCTTCATACCGCCCTTTGATATTACCGGCATATGAAATCGATTTGAATACCTCCGTTGACAACAAACCTGTCTCATATCTGCCGCATGATGGTTCCTATGACTC
>JAJPYU010000110.1 GCA_021204765.1 Clostridiales bacterium | reverse complement strand
CTCCATGAAGAAGACCATCGAGGCCCTCCGCGCCACGGGCCATCCCTGCAAAGTCCTTGTCGGCGGCGCGGTCCTGACCCAGGAATACGCCGCGGAGATCGGGGCGGACTACTATGCGAAGGACGCGAAAGAATCTGCAGATATAGCTAAGCTGGTATTGGGATAATATATAAAGGCGCTCGCGTGAGAAATAGTTTACGAGAAAAACATTTCCTGTTTTTCGACGAACTCATTTTCACGTGAGCGCCTTATTAATTAAAATGTTACCGTCACTTTGAATAAGTCCCCGTCCAGGTAGATTTCCAGGTCACCTCCCTGCATCGTGGTCAGGTTCCGTGCAATCTCCAGCCCCAGTCCGCTGCCCTCGGTGGTCCGGGACACGTCGCCCCTCACGAAGCGCTCCATCAGCTCATCGGCGCTGAAATTCAGCTGGTTCTCCGACATATTCTTGATGGAGAAGCTCTCCTTTCCGTCAGCCACCTCTCCGTTTATGTATACCCTTGAGCCCGGCATGGAGTATTTCGCCGCATTGGTGTAGAGATTCTCCAGCACCCGGCACATTCTCATGCCGTCGGCAGTGATGATCATATCCTCATCGGGGAGAGAGAGCACCGGCGTCAGATCCCTCTCCTTAAACCGCTCGTCGAACTCTCCGCTTATCTGCATGATAAGCTCCTTTAAGTTGATCTCCTGCATATCCAGGGTGACATTCCCGGAGCTGATCTTCGAGCTCTCCACCAGATCCTCCACCAGCTGCTTTAAACGCTGGGATTTCTGATCCAGTATTTCCACATATCCGGCCAGCCGCTCATCCTCCAGATTCTCCCTTTTTAAGATATCCACATAATTTATAATGGAGGTCAGGGGCGTCTTGATGTCGTGGGAGACGTTGGTGATAAGGTCGGTTTTGAGCCTCTCACTCTTCATCTCCACCTCCACAGCCTTTTTTATGCCGTCCCGGACTGAGTTCAGCTCCTCGGCCATGGGCTTTACGCCCTCGCTCAGATCCTGATAATCTATTTGATAATCCAGATTCCCGGCGGCAATCTGCCTCATGCCCTCACGGACTTCATCCCGTCCGCGGACATTTTTAAGCAGCAAATAGATGACAAAGAGGTCAAGGAGGACGAGGACTATCGCCAGCACGATTTCAAGTGCCGGTGCGTAGGACCAGAGAGCGTAACCCTCCAGAGTCCATCCCACGCACTGTGCTGCTACAAAGAGCACAAAGCACAGTATCAGTTTAGCCCTGTCTTTGCCGTATCTCCTGAAATTCCTCACAAGAATGCGTATGTGCTTTATGGCAAAGCGAATCAGACTGCTGCCGAAGGACCTCTCCTTTATCCGCCTGCCGTAGCGCTTTATCTCCCAGGCCAGCAGGATGATGAGGGAGGCTGTGAAAACAGTACCAGCGATGTAGTAATTCCGGATATCCCTCATACCGGGGATTGAGTAGTCGTACCAGAAGTAGACTGTTGAATTCATGCCTCCGATACTGTCTGTCAAGAAAAAGCTGCCGAGAGCCCAGCCTATGACATCCCAGAGCATCATTATCTCTATGGGACACTTATCCATGGGAGCGGGATGTATCTCGCTGTCCCCTTTCACATGTCCGGTCTGAAATGCCATCATCACAAGCGCCAGTGCCAGTACCGCCAGGGAAATGGTGAACAAGGCTATCACATTTACCTGGCTCAGGACAGGGAACCATACCCAGTCTGTATAGAGCAGATACTGGTGATATGCCACGGAGTCGTGTACCGGGAAATTGGTGTTTAAGGCCAGAAAGATCTGGTTGAAACCATCCCCCAGGTCTGTTTGAATCTGGGATGCCTCAGACTGCATTAAATAGTACAAGGATTCATCCGCATATAGGCTGTAAGTTATTTCATAAGGATTGTCACCGTCACTTACTGTCCCGTCATAGGTGGCATACAGCTGATCCAGGCAGAGATCCTCATAGCGTGTTTTTACCTGGGTCAGATCAAGTCCATACCAATCCGGCTCGCTGGTGTAGACTTCTCCCGTCTCGGAATTTCTCACATACAGCATGGCGTTGGTGTCGCCGGAATAACTGCCGGAATTTGCAAAATCATTCAGGATGTTATCCGACTCTGTATTCAGATAGTCTACAGCGTTGCTGCTGTGTATGTAAGACACCTTCCGGCTCATCTCCGAGAAACTCATACCCAGGGACACGCCCTCCATTATGCGCATAAAGGAGAGGGAGGCAAAAAGCGCCGCCCATATCATTATAAGCACCACGATAAACTTCGCCCAACGGCCGTATAATTTTTCTTTAAATTTGTTCATAATAAATCCTCCATCTTATAACCTACTCCCCAGACCACTTTCAGATATCTGGGCTCCTTCGGGTTGATCTCTATCTTCTCCCTGATGTGGCGGATGTGGACTGCCACTGTATTGTCTGAGCCCACCGCCTCCTCGTTCCAGACATTCTCGTATATCTGCTCTATGGTAAATACCTGGCCTTTATTCTTTGTCAGAAAGAGGAGAATGTTGTACTGGATGGGCGTCAGCTTCTCCACCGCCACTCCGTCCACTGTCACCTGGTGGGTGTTGTCGTCTATCATCAGGCCTCCGGTGCGGTAAACATTGTCTGATCTGTCTTCGGCAATGGTTCCCAGTTTGGTATAGCGCCGCAGCTGTGACTTTACCCGGGCGATAAGCTCCATGGAGTTAAAGGGCTTCGTCACGTAATCGTCGGCGCCTACATTCAGGCCAAAGACCTTGTCCGCATCCTCAGTCTTGGCTGAGAGGATGATGATGGGGATATTGGACTCCTCACGGATCTTCAAAGTCGCCCGTATCCCGTCCATCTTCGGCATCATCACATCCAGTATCAGCAGTTGAATATCATTTCCACGTATCATCTCCATCGCCTGAAGGCCGTCGTAGGCCTTCAATACATTATATCCCTCCGCTGTCAGATAGATCTCAATGGCATCCACTATAGCTTTGTCGTCGTCGCAAACCAATATGTTTATCATATATCCCTCCAATCCCTTGTATATTAGCATTTTTCTGCCTGGAAACACAGTAACAACTATTTTTTAAGAATTACCGTTGAAAGTTTTTAAGAATTCTTAAGATTTTTGACGGTCAGTATAAACTGCTCAATTCAACGACCTTTTGTCAAGACAGAATTTTGGAAAATTTGAAGGGATTTTTTTGCAAAGAAAAACGGAGAGTTTGGATTTAATGCAAAACTCTCCGTTTAT
>JAJPYU010000059.1 GCA_021204765.1 Clostridiales bacterium | reverse complement strand
ATTTTTCGGTCTTTCATAGTATATTTCCATATTTCTGTAACCCGAGCCTCAGCCCTGATTACCTTTTCCAGTGGAAGCAAGGAGGCTCAAACTCCTGACCGAATCGTGAAAACCCGCTAAAATCAAGGGGTTCGGCGATTCCGGTTTAATTACCTTTGATTACCTTTTGATTACTTTTTGATTACTTTTTTGCGGTAAGAAAGGAGGCAAGCTCCTGTATGTGTGGCACTTACTGCTCCGCAATCGGCAAAACATCCCCTAGTCTGCGTAATAATCCAACGCTTCATCCACCAGTCTTGCAAAGCGATCCTGATATTCAGGCACAACAAATAACCCATCAAAACTGTCATCATTCTTGTAATAGTACCTGCTGAGTGCTTCTGTAATGCCCTGCATATCCAAAATGGATTCATTGGCAAGGGCATCAGCAATGGTACGGTTAAAATCAGTATACTGCAGGCCATTCCTTTCCACTACATTATACGGGCTGACATGATCACCCAGCAAGACAACACCGTTAAAACGGGAAGCATTATCCCTGCCATAGCCCCATACAATAAATTCGTCGCTTCTTCCGCCAAAATTACCCTGGCACATCAATGCTTCGTCCAGGGCAAACACAAAAGGCTCCCCTATACACTCCCTTACTGCATTCAGCCATGAAAGGGCTCCCACATAATCGCTGCGGCTTGGCAAATCCCTCTTATTTGGATCATATTCAGGCAGAGAAGCTGTCTTTCTGTTTGCAAGGTCTGATTGAACCCGTCTTTCTAAAAGCTCACACATATACCCGGGCGGTGTGCGCACCCCAGCTTCCCAATTCTGGATGGTACGAGAAGGAATGTGGTAGCGTGCAGCAAATTCACTTTGTGTATCTCCCAGAAGGGTTCTCATTTCATGTATGGTCATTTTCTTCACCTCGGCATTATAATACACCCAATGGGTGTATTAGTCAATGATGTTATATTTTGGTGATGCAGTGCCGGCCGGAATCAAATTCCATCTCCGCAGATATTTATTATGTGCTATACTTATAGAAGTAATTATGAGTCCGGCATTCAGGCATGAGGAGGTGGCATCATGCGTATCCTTGTATTAAACGGCAGTCCCAAGGGCGAGAAAAGCACCACCCTGCAGACGATATTATATTTACAGGCTCTTCATCCGGAGCACGAGTTCACTATCCTGCACGTGGGCCAGAGGATAAAACAGTACGCCTCGGAGTTCACGCCTGTCAGGGAAGCACTTACGGCTGCGGAAATGGTAATATTCTGCTATCCCGTATATACCTTCATCGCACCCTATCCGGTACACAGGCTTATAGAGCTGATCAAAACTGACGGAACTGACCTTTCAGGAAAATTCGCCACACAGATCACAACGTCCAAACACTTTTACGACGTGACTGCCCACAGGTATATCGAGGACAACTGCCATGACCTGGGAATGAAAGTGATACGCGGACTGTCCGCTGACATGGATGACCTGCTCAAGGAGAAAGGGCAGAAGGAAGCCAGGATGTTCTTTGAGCAGCTGATGTTTTCCTGTGAACATAGATGCTTTGAAGCAGCACCCATCCGTCCAGCGAAACGTGAAAAACAGACTTACCAGTGCCAGATTCAGAATACGGATGATAAATCAAAGGACAAAGATGTGGTCATCCTGACCAATCATGATGTATCGGATGAAAATATGAAAAATATGATCTCGGATTTCAGAGCCGCCCTGCCCTATTCCAGCCGGGTCGTAAATATCCGTGAATTTCCCTTCGCCGGGGGATGCCTGGGATGCCTCAGCTGTGCAGTCTCCGGCAAATGCGTTTACAAAGATGGTTTTGATGATTTCCTCAGAAACGAGATCCAGACGGCGGATGCCTTCGTATACGCCTTTACCATTGCAAACCACTACACCCATTCCAGCTTCAAATGCTTTGATGACCGCCAGTTCTGCAATGGCCACCGCACCGTCACCAGCGGCACTCCCGCCGCCTATCTCACCAGTGGTGATTACAGCTATGAAACCAATCTACAGATGATAGTAAACGCCAGATGCGAAGTGGGCGGAAACTATCTCTGCGGTGTCGCCACCGATGAACATGATTCTCTCAATGAGACCGCTGACGGCATCAGGAAACTTGCGGGCTCACTGGCCTTTGCCATAGAAAACCACATGGAGCGGCCCATGAATTTTTACGGCGTGGGCGGCACCAAGATTTTCCGCGATCTCATCTACCTCATGCAGGGAATGATGAAGGCAGACCACAAATTCTATAAAGAACATGGCATCTATGATTTCCCCCAGAAGCAGAAAAAGACTATCATTATGATGAAACTGGTAGGCTTTATGCTGTCCAGACCGGCCATCGCCAAAAAGATGAAAGGACAGATGGCTGACTATATGGTAGCACCTTATAAAAAAGTGCAGAGGGAATACTGGCTAAATTAGGCATTTCTCCTTCGAGCGCAATCCAGATGCTGTATAGCCAGATTGTTTTAAGAAATGGAATGCCTTTCGACTTGAAGCTTCCTGCCGCAAGGCCAATGGCCATCGGAGCGATGACCAGGGAGCAGCTTGACGCAGAACTTCAAAAGAGCGTTAATTCAATCAAAGAGGGAAAAGTATATTCCGCCGATGAAGTTGATGCTATGCTCGCAGAGGAATTTGGTATATTACAGAAAATTTTATGCCACAGCGATATAAATTAGTCGGCTGGGAACCCTGGAGCTCCATGGAAATGCATCAGTTACCAGTAGATAATTTTATTGTATATTATCTTGTAGATGAGGCGGCTGGCATTTCAATCAACTGAAGGTTTAAATGAACTCAAGCACTTAATGAATACTTTTTCAAGCCTTGTCTTTAATTTCCACCAGTCCTTCTTAGACTAAATATCAGGAAATATCTCTATTTCCCAAAATCAACTTTTTTTCATTTTTAGGAAATAAAAACTGGCCATTGAAAACCTGCTGCAGAAAAACAGTATAACCTCTTCTATAAATCGACTACCTGGTATGTATGATGGACAGCGGGCAGAATCTTCTCCAGAACATCCACGGTACGAAGCTTCAGGCTGGAAGTATTCACACAGGGATGGCAGCCCAGGTACTCACATTCCACAACTTCTCTGTCCATTAAAAGCTGCACCTTATTTTCCGTATCGTACATCAATCCCAGAATGCTCACAGACCCGGGATGGAGGTTAAGCAGTTGGAGCATATATTCTTCTTTGGCAAAGGAAAGCCTCGGCGAGTGGATTTGCTTGCACAGGTCTTTCGTGACAAATTTTTTCTTC
>JAJPYU010000195.1 GCA_021204765.1 Clostridiales bacterium | reverse complement strand
CGGTAAGACCTGGACATCCTCTTATCACAGCAGCAGCGAGATATATATAGGAGACCCTGCCGGGGGTTTTCAGAATCGACGTCTCGCAGAACTTTCTCCTGAGCTCGTGTTGGCCGGGGACAAACCGCGCCTTATTGATGAGTGGCAGGAAGTGCCGCCTCTCTGGGACGCAGTTCGTTATCAGGTGGATAAAGTACCGGAAAAGGGACAGTTTATCCTTACCGGTTCAGCAACTCCGAATCATAAAGGAATCCTCCACAGCGGTGCGGGGAGGATAGGCAGATTGAGAATGCGGCCTATGTCTTTATATGAATCCGGAGATTCCACGGGAGATGTCTCGCTGGAAGCGTTGTGCCGCGGAGAATTGACGGCAAAGATGACAGGAGAGGTGAATCTTCATGATTTGATTGATTTAATCCTGCGCGGAGGATGGCCGGGGAGTTTGAATCTGCCGATTGGGCAGGCTGTAATGCTACCGGCTGAATATTTAAACGCAGTGATTGATGATGATGTATACCGTATTGACGGTATAAAACGCGACACATCCAAAATGCGCTTATTGCTTCGCTCGCTTGCCAGGAACGAAAGCACGATAGTTACGAATAAGACTCTTATGAAGGATATCCGTGAAGTGGACAACGAGGATATAGATTCAAATACAGTTGCAGCCTACCTGGATATTTTTAAGAGATTATTTCTGATAGAAAATCAGCCTCCTTTTTCCGTCGGAGTGCGCTCCTCTGTGAGGGTGAAGCAGGCAGAAAAACGGCATTTTGTTGATCCGTCTCTGGCCTGTGCTCTTTTGAAAGTGACAGCTTCCGGGCTGATAAATGATCTTGAGACGCTGGGATTTTTATTCGAGGCGCTCTGCGAAAGAGATCTGCGTATTTACGCTGAGTCATTTGGTGCTGCACTGTATCATTACCGCGATTACAGAGACAGGGAAATCGACGCCGTTATCGAACTGCCGGATGGTAACTGGTGCGCTTTTGAAATAAAACTGGGTGCAAATCAAATAGACGCTGCGGCAGAAGGTTTGCTGGAGATTCAAAAAAAGTTTGAGGAAGATCCCAAAGGTCAGCCTCCTGTTATGCTCTGTGTTATCTGTGGTATGTCCAGTGCGGCATATCATAGATCGGACGGGGTGTTCGTGGTGCCAATTACCTCACTGAAGAATTAAGTGAGAATTATGTTGCTTACAGGGATTACTGAATATCAGACGAAAATGGCTGATGCCTGATATGTTAATATAATTTCGGAGAAAATACACGATGAACGCATTTGAGGGTGAATTTTAAAACTAAACCCAGTATGCAAGGGTAAACCCTACACCCTACTTAAAAGTTTAATAAAACTGCAAAGTTTTTTGACTATACCGAAGCCATCTGTGTTAGAATGGCCTTGAATTTATGGATAACTTCATAATCCAGGCATAGTGAGCAGGCCTCTGGGATTTCGGCTTTCCAAGACTAAACCCTACAGGCCATATTGGAGATGTTTAAAGTTGCCTGGTGCGAGGCGGTTCATGAATTGATGTTTACAGCTTAAGCAGCTTCGGGGTCAGCACCACGTCATCGGGGGCGACATACCGGAGCTGCAGCGCGTTAATAACGTCTTTGCTGTAACGTTTGCTGGCTTCCAGATAAGGCGTGCTACCGTTTAAGGTCTTACGCGGGGAGCTGTTGATATGATCTACACATTTGCGGATCTGCCACTGGGTGAGATCAGTAAAAACGGTTCCCTTCGGGATGATCATACGGAGCATGGTATGGATGTTTTCCACACCGGCCTTCTGGTTGCTTCTCATGGGATCGCAGTAATAAATGCTGGTCCGTACGGTACCGCCGGGAGAAGTCTCCAGACTGTCAGGGTCACCGAACTCGACCCCGCGGTCAGTCAGGATGATGGGAAACAGGCAAATAAAATCATACTCGCCTCCCATACGCTCCTGAATAAGGTTAAAGGCATCCTTTACTGCATTGGCTGTCTTCCGCTGGAGCAGTCGGGCGTAAAACAGTTCAATATCAGGGAAATAGAAGGTCAGTATGCACTTTCCCGAACCTTTGGCAGACTCTACGGTATCCATCTCCCAGAACGGCTCCTCATTGGCGTGGGAATCGAGGAAGTCCTTGTAGGTGCGTCCGATAAACACATCACGATTTGTGATCTGCGTCTTGTGGGCCTTGCGGGGCTTGAACTTCACCTTGCGCTTAAGGTCGATATTCCGTGTGAGCAGCACTCCCTGGTCAATGTAGTTGTAAAGGGTGCTGACCGAGATGTTGAGCTCCGGATGGCTGGCGATGATCATGTAAGGTGACTGTCCCTGCTGGATGAGTGGCTTTACGGTGGCATCCAGCTCATGCAGCTGTTTCCTGGTCAGGCTGATTCCCTCTCTGGCAGAGACAAGGCGATCCTCATACATACGCTGGGCTGCCTTGGCGTCATAGTTGTATTTAGTGGATACAGGGCATCTGTTGCGGGGCTTATCGCATCCGTTGCAGACATAAGGGGCCTTCTCAATCCGGCGGCATGTTTCACGCTCAAAGCGCTTGCAGACACTGTTGCACTTATGGCAGGAACGGCAATAGGTGTCGCAGATGACAATCTTCTCGCATACGTTCGTTTTCTTGCAGCGGAAGCGGTGTATGCAGAAGTTGTATGGATTATTGAAACTCCCACGGTTCCATGTATTGGGAATCCTGTTTTTGAGTACCTCGGCAGAGATCGTGGATGGATCCTTGCAGAGATATTTGGAGATCTCACGGAAAGACTTGTCCTCATTGAGGGACTCTTCTATATAAATGCGGTCTTCCAGTGTGAGATGCTTATTGTTTCCTGGTATTAACTTTGACATAGCGGCCTCCTTTTCCACCGTCATTTGCCAGACAACAATAAGATTATACGGATAAAACGGTAAATATGAACCATATATATGAAGAAAAAAATATTCTGCCAGCCGACCATGGCATGATGTACAAGATTACAAAATCCATGTAAAGGGTGCTTCGCATCGCTGCCGCGACAAGCCCTTGACAAGGATTTCGTAATCATGTCTATGGTAATCAAGCAGAAATCAAGGGATTTCTGCAAACTTTTGTTTGCATCACTGACGGACTTGTGGAGCGGCAAAGTAAAAAGCTGAGGAAGTGGTCTGTTTGACCGCGCAATGTGTCTGCCAGGAGCGATACTATGGCATAGAAAGAAAACCATATGCAAGATTAAACTCTACTTATCCAAGACTAAACCCTAGTCAGAGATGGTAAAGTAGGATTTACAAAAATAATTTACGGAACGCATTTGAGGC
>JAJPYU010000097.1 GCA_021204765.1 Clostridiales bacterium | reverse complement strand
CATAAATACTCAGCGACAAAAACTGTTGTATATCCCATATTTCGATTCTTTCTTCAATATCAATATCTTTAGCGAGATACCTTGCCGTCTCCACCCTTTCCGGCAATGTAATTCAGTTCATTCTGAAAATATTCTTTAACTCTCTCAATCCAAAACTCCTCAATGATTTTAAAATCAATTTTTTCTTCTTTATTCCAAGCATTAAGAAAGGCTATGTATTTTACCATCAGATCCATATTCCCACGGCTGGTTCGTCCTCCTTCACTTGACAATGTCATGTTTATATCATATTCTGTCAAAATCTTCCGCAAATTTTTCCCACTTAAGCCAGCTATCTGACCGCCTTTTTTCGTCTTAAACGCTTCTTCATTTAATGGAAAATCATGATCACTGATCATACGTGTAAACTGAATAACAAATGAAAGGGCACCTTTTCCACTAACATTATTTTCCTCTTGAAAATTTTTTAATCTCTCTACCGGACTAATCATGATATACTGCCTCCGCTAATTTTGTTAAAAATCTTTCTCCTATAAAATGTGCTACCGGCATAGCGACTGCATCTCCCATTGCCTTGTAGCCATCATTGTAGCTTCCCGGGAGAAGGAAAGTATCCGGTGCTCCCATTAATCTGGCAGCTTCACGCACAGTCAATAACCTTGCATGAATTTCGCCATCTTTTTTTACGACTAAATATTGTCTGCTGCTTCCTCCCTCCGGTGTACGTAAGCATCCGGCTACGCCATCAAATCTCAACTCCAGCTGTTGCTTTCCCTGTCGCGTCCTGCGATAACCGGTGGCATACACCGTGTCACTTTCATCAAGCTTTTTCATATGCCGCTCCGGGATAAGTTTTAATACTGCATCTTTATCGAATTCTGCTTCCTCATCTACAATATCACGTAGGGAATTCTTTCGCTGTGGCGGCCTGTCTGTCCTCCACCAAATCCATCCCGGCAATTCGTTCCCAAGTCTGGCTGCTGCCTTATTATGCAGCCAGCATGGGCCTTTCCCCATTAAATTATCTGGTATTTTACAACCTTGTGCAACTGCGATAACAAAAACTCTCGGCCTGGACTGTGGAACAAAATCTGATGCATTTAAGACAATTGCACCACAGTTATATCCCCTGTCCATCATAGCCTTATGAAGAACTTTGTAATTATCTCCACCGTTTGTTGACAATAATCCTGTTACATTTTCTAATGCCAGTATGCGTGGTTTTTCCTTTATTTCATCCAGGACTCTTAACCATTCCCATACTA
Source organism: Clostridiales bacterium (assembly GCA_021204765.1). Classification (GTDB taxonomy): domain Bacteria; phylum Bacillota; class Clostridia; order Lachnospirales; family Lachnospiraceae; genus Eubacterium_I. Next base: position 2,043 of record JAJPYU010000097.1, on the reverse strand, counting down.
ATCCACTCCTGGGGGCGTAAATACCTTTTATGGAACCGGCAAGTGACAAATCCTGACATGGGAAACTGGCCCAGGATAAATTAGCACTCGGCAAATCCCATCCATGAATATTTTTTATATCGTTGAGATTAAAATATTCACTGCCGAAATTGGCCTCATATACCAGGGCTTTTTGCAAACTGATATCATTAGCCCAAACTGTAGAAAACATTCCCCTTAGTCCATAGGCAACCATGCCACTTCCTGCGAAAAACTCATGCATAGTCCACGGCGAGGCTTCAAAACTCTCAATTTTATCATGGTTAGCATTTGGGTAAAACCCTCTACTTGCCCGATTTGAATCTTGATATACAATCGTCGCTGTCATATCTTCACCACCAAAAATCACTTATTCAGGTACCCTAAACAACCCAAATGGTTGAATTATGATTAAACAATATTCTACACCACCGAACAAGTGTTTGTCAATCCCTGTTTTTACTTTGATATTATGATGATACCACGGCAATTACTTTTCACCGGAAAAATAAAAGACCCCTGCCGCAAAGCAAGGGTCTTTCATTTCGTAAAGGCAATTTTAGTTGTCCGCAGCTCCGGTGCGCTTTAATACATAGAAGCCGTCGTCGAAGCAGGTGACATATATGAATCCGCGGTCGTCCACGCAGCAGTCCTCGGTCATGGCATTTCTCGGGCCGGGCAGGCCGGGGAAGAAGGAATCCTCAGGCTTCTTATTAGGATTCGGAGGAATGAAGTATGCCAGCTCCTTAATATAGTAAGGATCAGATACGTCATAAATCCGCAGTCCCGCTGCGAAGTAGCAGCAGTACACGCGGTCTCCGCGCTGCTCAAGCCAGGGCTTGTGGCTCATGGGCTCATGGAGGTTATGAGGTCCGAAAGGTCCCTGGGATCCCAGCTGCATGACGTTGAAGTTCGGATAAGGGAAGTCCTCGGGAACCTCCGGATAAGGGAACTCAGCGATGAGCGTAGGCTTGGTCGGGTCGGACACATCCACCATGTGCAGGTTATTCATAGCCTGGGCCTCATCGATGCTGCCGGGCGGGAAGAACTGGAAACGCTCACCCTCATTGGTCACGACGCAGAGGTCGCGTCCGGGAAGCGGCAGCGCTGTGTGGCAGCGGTCACCGGCCAGATGGCTGCCGAAAACGGGCAGGAACGGCAGATGTCCGATGCACTTAACCCTTGTTACATCGGTGGCATCCAGGACATAGAGTCCGTCTCCGCTGTAGCCGCAGAACATAATGCCGTCATCCCTGCGGAACGGCGGTCCGTGCATCCAACCCTTGTCCATGAAGGAAGGGCAGTGTGCCGCATGATGATCCACGGTGCGTCCGGGATAGCCGTCCACGAACTGCTCGGGAGACCACCAGTTGCCGATCTCATAGGGATGATAAGGATCGGAAATGTCGATGATCCTCATGATCATGCCCTCAAATCTCATGCTCTCGCAGGAGAGATAAACGTAAGGGCCTCCGTTGTACATGAAACGGTGCACTCCGATGGAGTGAGGCACTCCGCAATCCCAGTAGCTTAAGAACTTCGGATTCTCAGGATCCTCTTTCAGGGAATAAATACGGATGCCGGCCTGACACTTCATATTGGTCAGCTCGCTCTGCTCCACCAGCTGTCCGGGGCCGGATCCGGCCGTCATCGCACAGATGAGCAGGTCGTCAGCCACCTGCACCTTGGGGGTGGAAGTGGTGGGATACTCATCCGGATCGATGAGCTGGAAATGCTTCACGAAGCGGGTATGGTAGGGATCAGTGATCTCGGAGATCATGACGCCGTTCTCCGTGCCGCCGAAGCAGGAGCCATACATGTAATACTTGCCTTCGGGCGTCTTGTAAAGCTGCATCTGGAACATACCGCAGTTGCCGTCCATGGGATTGAAATCGACGACTTCCAGGTTCTTGATGTAGCCGTTATTGCCGGGGCCGTGGGCGTAAAACATATCAGCCATAGAAATTACCTCCTTTTTTGTGGAATTTGTATAAATACATGATAGCGCAGATTAAATGTATAGTC